>NZ_SMKS01000003.1:0-234700 GCF_004348435.1 Saccharopolyspora terrae
TGCCCGTCTCGGTCAGCGGAGCGTTACGGTGACACACGAGGACCTCCTGGTGATCGGTGCAGATTGTGGTGATCCACACCGAACCCGGAGGTCCTCACTCATTCCAAGATCATCCGACCCCGTGTCACCCGTTCACAACCTCCCAAGGCACTACAACTAGCCCGCGAGGACGACCTTGCCGAGTTCCGCGGGCTCCGAGAGCAACGAGTGCCGGGGCAGGACGCGGACGTTGTAGCCGGCCGGGCCCGCGTGCGGCAACGTCACCGCGGCCGCGTACCGGTCGTCACCGATGGGCTTCATCGACGCGGTGACGAAGTCGTGCAGCACGTCGTTGTCGTCGACCCGGCCCACCACGACCTCGACGTCCACATCGGACGGATCGAGACCGGCCAGGTCCACCCTGGCGCGCACCGTGACCTGCCCGCCGAGCAGCGGCGTCCCGTGATCCACCGACATCTCGGTGTCACCGACCCGCACCCGGTTCCACGCCGCCTGCAACCGGCTCCGGTAGTCGGCCAGCTCCCGCGCACCGCGGAAGTCGTCGTCGAACATCGCGCGCGCCGACTGCGCGGCGGGCGTGTAGTGCCCGTCGACGTACTCGCGGATCATGCGCGACGCCTGCACCCGCGGCCCCAGGGTCGCCAGGGTGTGGCGGACCATCGACATCCACTTGCCCGGCACGCCATCGCTGTTGCGCTCGTAGTACATCGGCGCCACGTGCTCGGACATCAGCTCGTACAACGCCGCGGCTTCCAAGTCGTCGCGCCGGTTGGGGTCGCTGACGCCGTCGGCCGTGGGGATCGCCCACCCGTTGCGGCCGTCGTACATCTCGTCCCACCAGCCGTCGCGCACCGACAGGTTCAGCACGCCGTTGAGCGCGGCCTTCATCCCCGACGTCCCGCACGCCTCCAACGGCCGCACCGGGTTGTTCAACCACACGTCGCAGCCCGACACCAGGTAGCGGGCCAGCGACATGTCGTAGTCCGGCAGGAACACGATGCGGTGCCGCACGTCGGCGCCGTCGGCGAAGCGCACGATCCGCTGGATCATCGCCTTGCCGCCCTCGTCCGCCGGATGGGACTTGCCCGCCACCACGATCTGCACCGGGCGTTCGGAATCCAGCAGCAGCTCCCGCAACCGGTCGGTGTCGCGCAGCATCAGCGTCGCCCGCTTGTAGGTGGGAACCCTTCGCGCGAAACCGATGGTGAGCACCTCGGGGTCGAAAACCGAGTCGCACCAGCCCAGTTCCAGGTCCGAGGCGCCGCGCTGCTGCCAGGCGACGCGCAACCTGCGCCGCACCTCGTCGATCAGGCGCTGGCGCAGCGAGCACCGGAGCTCCCACAGCAGCGAATCGCTCACCGGTTCCATGCCGCGCAACCCGGCACCGCTGTCCATCTCGGACTCGCCGAGCAGCTTGCCCAGTTCACGCGCGGACCAGGTCGGCCCGTGCACCCCGTTGGTGACCGACCGAATCGGGACCTCCTCGACCCCGAACCCCGGCCAGAGGTTGCGGAACATCTTGCGGATCACTTCGCCGTGCAGCTCCGAGACCCCGTTCGCGCGCTGCGCCAGCCGCAGGCCCATGTGCGCCATGTTGAACATGCCCGGGTTGTCCTCGGCGCCCAGCGCCAGCACGCGGTCCGCGGGCACCCCCGGCAGCAGCGGCTGCTGGGAACCGTCGTCGAAGTAGCGGCGCACCAGGTCCACCGGGAACCGGTCGATCCCGGCCGGGACCGGGGTGTGCGTGGTGAACACCGTCCCGGCCCGAACAGCGGCCGTGGCCTGGTCGAAGTTCAGCCCCGGGTCGGTCTGCAGCTCCCTGATGCGCTCCAGCCCCAGGAAACCGGCGTGCCCCTCGTTGGTGTGGAAGACCTCGGGCTGCGGGTGCCCGGTGAGCCGGCAGTAGGCGCGCACCGCCCGCACCCCGCCGACACCGGCGAGGATCTGCTGACGGATCTTGTGCTCGGCGTCGCCGCCGTAGAGCCGGTCGGTGGTGCCGCGCAGCTCGTCGTCGTTGTCCGGCAGATCGCTGTCCAGCAGCAGCAGCGGAACCCGTCCGACCTGCGCCTTCCACACCCTGGCGTGCATCGTGCGGGCTGCGGGCATGGCAACCTTGACCACCACCGGGCGGTCGTCCTCGTCGGTGAGCACCTCCAGCGGCAACCCGCGCGGATCGATCACCGGGTAGTGCTCGACCTGCCAGCCCTCCGACGACAGGCCCTGCCGGAAGTAGCCGGAGCGGTAGAGCAGGCCGACACCGATCAGGGGAACCCCCAAGTCGGAGGCCGACTTGAGGTGGTCGCCCGCGAGCACGCCGAGCCCGCCGGAGTAGTTCGGCAGCGCCTCGGTGAGGCCGAACTCCATGGAGAAGTAGGCGATCGACGCCGGAAGTCCCGCGCCCTCGTCCTGGCGCTGCTGGTACCAGCGAGGCACCGTGAGGTAGCGGCGCAGATCGTCGCCCACCGCGCGGGTGCGCGCCAAGAAGTCCTCGTCGGCCGCCAGCTGCCGCAACCGCTCGGCGGGCACCTCCGAGAGCAGGCGCAGCGGATCCGCCCCCACCGCGGCCCACACCTGCGGGTCGACCGCCGAGAACAGGTCCTGCGTGGGCGGATGCCACGCCCAGCGCAGGTTCGTCGCCAACTTGCCCAGTGGGCTGAGCGGCTCGGGCAGGTGGGCCCGGACGGTAAAGCGGTGGACGGCTCTCACGGGAGCGGACCATATCTCGCTCGACGCGCTCGTGTGCGATGTGCACCCGACGCCCGCGCCCACCCCGAGGTGGGTGGGAAGCTGGGGCGCGTGCGTGCATTCGGACTTGTCGCGGTGACCATCGGGCTGATCATCAGCGCCTGCACGACGCCCGTCGAGCAGGCGCCGCATGTGTCGGAACCCACGGTCGATCCGGCGTTCGTGCACGGCACGGACCGCGGTGAGACGGACCGCCTGGCAGCCACCGTCGTCACCGACGTCCAGCGCTACTGGGCGCACGCCTACCCCGACACCTTCGGCTCGCCCTGGCGGGACCTCGACGGAGGGTTCTTCTCGGTCGACACCGGCGGCACCGGCACCGCCCCGCCCTGCGCCTCCGAACCGCGGGAGGTCGAGGGCAACGCGTACTACTGCCAGTCCGTGGACGCCATCGCCTGGGACCGCGCCGCGCTGCTGCCGGTGCTGCGCGAGCACTACGGGGACACGGCGGTGGCGGTGGTGCTGGCCCACGAGATCGGGCACGCGGTGCAGCAGCGAGCCGGGCTCGCCGAGGGCGAACCGCTGCGGCTGGAATCGATGGCCGACTGCTACGCGGGATCCTTCCTCCGATGGGTCTCCGACGGTCACGCCCCGCACCTGCGCACCGACCCGGACCGGCTCGACGACGCGCTGCGCGCCATCACCGTCTTCCGCGATCCGATCGGCACCTCCGGGCACGGCACCGCCTTCGACCGGGTGACGGCCTTCCAGCACGGCTTCACCGGAGGCCCCCGCGGGTGCACCCAGGTGTCCGAGAGCGACGTCGCCGAACCGGTCGACGACGACCCGAACGCTCCCTTGGAGTCGGTCCTGGACACGGCGCCGATGGCTGAGCGGTTCGGGACCGCGGTCGCAGACCTGGGCGGGCGATGGGTCCCTCCGGCCCGTTCCACCGGCTGCCCCGGCTCCGGCGGGCCGGTCGGTTTCTGCCCCTCTCCCCCGACGGTCACCGCCGATCCGGTGGCGCTGCGCCGCACCCACGACGACATCGGCGACCAGGCGGTCACCACGCTGCTGGCCTCCCGCTACGCCCTGGCGGCCCTGACCGAACTCGGCCACCGAGCGAACGGCGCCAACATCGCCTGCCTGACCGGCGCGTTCACCGCGGAGCAGCCGCAGCTGTCACCGGGCGACCTGGACGAGGCGGTGCAGGTCGTCCTCGAATCCGACGCGGTGTCCCGCGGCGGCGACGGCCCACCGCTGAGCGGTTTCGATCGGATCGCGGCCTTCGGAGACGGGGTGCGCTCCGGCTGGGGCGGGTGCGTGAGGTGAGCGTGGGAACCTTCCTGCCACCCGCGAACGGACTCCGACGAGATCGGCCGTGACGAAGATCGGTCACCCGATAGGCTGCTGCGCGAAGACCGGGCCGCGCGACCGGCCCACGGCGAACGAGTTCGGTACCGGCAGCGAGATGGGGCGCGTGTAGTGGTGGCGACGGCAAACCGGCGGCGGGGGCGGATCCTCGGCGCCGCGGTCTCGGTAATCGCCTGCGCGTCCCTGGTCAGCGGATGCGCACAGGTCATCAGCGGCGTTCCCACGACGTTGGGCGGCTATTCCACCAGCAGCGTGGCGGGGCTTCCCGCCGCCGACGGTCCGAGCGGACCGAAGGAAGGCGCCCCGCAGGCGCCGCTCCCCGTGGAGGGCACCGACAACGGGGAGATGGACAAGCTCGCCCGCAACGCCGTCGCCGACGTCGACGCCTACTGGGCGGAAGCCTTCCCGCAGGCGTTCGACGGCAAGAAGTTCGAACCCGTCAAGCGCCTGATCTCCTACGACTCGGGCGCTCCGGGCGGACAGCTGTGCAAGCAGAACACCGCGGGCATGGTCAACGCCTTCTACTGCCCGTCCGAGGACCTCGTCGCCTGGGATCGCGGGACGCTGCTGCCCGAGCTCAACAACAGCTTCGGGCCGCTGGCGGTCGTGACCGTGCTGGCCCACGAGATGGGGCACGCCGTGCAGCACCGGGCGGGCACCGTCGCGCAGAACGATCCGGTGATCGTGCTCGAACAGCAGGCGGACTGCTTCACCGGCGCCTACTTCCGGCACGTCGCCGAGGGGTCTTCGCAGTACTTCCAGGTTTCCACGGGTTCGGGCCTCAACGAGGTCATGGGCGTGCTCAACTTCATCCGCGACTCCCCCGGATCCTCGGACTTCACCGGCAGCAACGCGCACGGCACGGCCTTCGACCGGGTCAGCGCCTTCCAATTCGGCTTCAGCGACGGTCCCCAGCGTTGCGCGGAGATGACCAACGACGAGGTCAAGAAGCGCACGACGCTGTTCCAGAACTGGAAGCCCACCCAGCAGGAGACCGAGCTGCCCATCGACGGCAAGAGCCTGAAGGCGGTGGAGGAGAGCCTGCACTCGGTGTTCCGGGACACCGGCGCCGACCCGCCGAGGATCATCGCCGAGCCCAAGACCTGCTCCGGCCGGCAGCCGACCTCGCCCGCGTCCTTCTGCACCGAGACCAACACGATCTCGCTGAACGTTCCGGAGCTGCGCGAGATCGCCACACCGCCGAGCAAGGCGAGCCAGTCCGCGGGCTACGGCGATTTCGCCGCCTACGCGCAGATCGCTTCCCGGTACGCGCTGTCGGTGCAGAAGGCCGCCGGCTATTCCCTCGACGACGAGGCCGCCGGGCTGCGGACCGCGTGCATGGTCGGTGCGTGGAGCGGGCTGCTGGTGGAAGACCCGATCGGGCAGCGCAATCCCGTGGGCAAGCTGCGGATCGTGCCCGAGGACATCGACGAGGGCGTGTCCGCGTTGCTGGGCGAGGAGAGCCTGATCGCGGCGAACGCCAACGGCGATCAGGTCCCGGTCGGCTTCGCCAGGGTGGAGGCGTTCCGCGTCGGCGTGCAAGAAGGCCTGGCTCCCTGCACCACCAAGTACGACAGCTGAGCCCTTCGCTCAACCTCGCGGTGGGTCCGCGCGTCCCTCGAAGCATGAGCGAACGACGAGTTCTGGACTTCGACGGTCTTCTCAACGCTCGTGATCTGGGAGGTCTGCCCGCCGAGGGCGGGCGGACCCGCTGGGGTGCCGTGGTGCGCGCCGAGCACCCCGCCGCGTTGACGTCAGCGGGCTGGGAAGGTTTGCAGCAGCACGGCGTGCGCACGATCATCGACCTGACCGGCCTGGACGAGGACGAAACCGACCGCGCACCGCGCCCGGCCGATCTGACCACCATCCGGATCCCGCTGGACGACATGTCCGACACCGAGTTCTGGGACCGGTGGGGAGGGGCCTTCTCGTGCACTCCCCTGTACTACGAGGCCTTCCTCGACCGTTACCCGCGACTCGTGGCCGAGATCGTCGGCGCGGTGGTCCACGCCGAACCCGGTGGCGTGCTGGTGCACTGCGGCGGCGGTCGGGACCGCACCGGGCTGATCACCCTGGTCCTGCTGGCCTCGCTCGGGGTGAGCGCGCAGGACATCGCCGAGGACTACGCGATCAGCCACCAGCGCCGCGCGGAGCTGTGCGCGGCGGCCGGTTTGGGCGATGACATCCCGAAGGTCCGGGAGTTCCTCGCTCAGCACGACGTCACCGAGCGCGGCCTCCTCGACGAGGTCGTCAACGGCCGCGACTTCGCCGACTACCTGCGCACGTCGGGCCTCGGCGACGAGGGCCAGGCGGCCCTGCGCGAGCGCCTCGTGGCCCCGGCCTGACAGTTCGTGGAGGAGGGGAGCCTTTCGCCCACGAACCACGATCGCCCTCCCCACCGGTGTCGACGGAGAGGGCGATCGGCGGGAAAGATCAGAACAGCGCGCTGGCCAGGTTGCGGCGGGCCTTGGCGACCCGCTCGTCACCCTCGGGGAAGATCTCGAACATCTCGACCAGGTGCGTGCGGACCCGGTTGCGATCGTCGCCCGAAGTGCGCTTGACCGCCTGGATCAGGCGCGTGAAGCCTTCGTCGACCTTGCCGAAGGCGACCTCCGCGTCAGCGGCCGCGATCTGGGCGTCGAGGTCGTCCGGCGCGGCGTCGGCGCGCTCGATCGCCGACGGGTCGGCCTGCTCGGCGCGGGCCATGAAGCGCACCTGCACGAGGGCGGCCTTGGCCTGCTCGTTGTTCCGCTCGCTGTCGAGGATCTGCTGGTAGGCAGCTTCGGCGGCGGCGAAGTCACCCTGCTCCAAGGCGTCCTCGGCGGCGGTGAACCGCGGGTCCTCGGGCTCCTCTTCGGGCTCGGCCTCGGAAGCGCCCTCCTCGGCCGCCCGGATTCCGGGCAGCTGGTCGCGCAGGGCGTTGAGCAGGGAGCTGATCCACTCCCGGAGCTGCGGCTCGGGCTGCGCGCCGGCGAAGCCGTCGACCGGCTGCCCTCCGGCCACCGCGATCACCATCGGCACCGACTGCACCTGGAACAGCTGCGCGATCCGCGGGTTCGCGTCGACGTCGATCTTCGCCAGCACCCAAGCACCGTTGCCCTCGCGGGCGAGCTTCTCCAACGCCGGGGAGAGCTGCTTGCACGGCTCGCACCAGGTGGCCCACAGGTCGACGACGACCGGTACCTGCATGGACCGCTCGACGACCTCGGCCTGGAAGTCGGCCTCGGTGACCTCGATGATCGCCGGGTGCGCTTGCCCGGCCGCACCGTCACCGCCACCGCTGGGCGGCTGCGCTGCGGAATTGGCTGCGGCCTCGGCACGGCTCTTGAGTGCCGACAGGTCGACTGCGCCCGCCATCGCGGCGGACATCGCTGCTGCGTTCTGGCGTGGATCCGGCCTCGTCACAGTTCCATCCTGACACGTCCGACCAGCGGCCTGGCGCGTGGGCGTGCGATGAGGGGAACCTTTCTCGCACCACCCGCCCCAAGGTCACGTACGGGCGGCGAAGTGGTCACCGAATGCGCTCATCCGGACACGCCGAAGCCCCAAAAATCAATTCGAATCGGTGAACGAAGCCACACGAACAGGTGGCGTAAGCGATCAAACCCTCATGTTCTCCGACGGTGATCGCCGAAGAGGACACAGAGCCTGCGAGGGGACTGCGGTCGTCTCGCGGGCTGCGGGGTCTCTCGTGGGGGACCTTCGGCCAGTAGTTCAACGAGAGGTTCGAAAAAGTGCGTATTGCAACCCGTGTTGCCGGTGCCGCCGGCGTCGCCGCCCTCAGCATCGTGACCCTGGGCAGCACCGCGTTCGCGGACACCGCCGACAACGACGGCGTCAACCTGCTGGACGACAACAACATCAGCGCCGTGCCGGTGCAGGCCTGCGGCAACAACGTTGGTGCCCTCGTCGGCATCGTCGTCCCGGTTCTGTCGCCGCAGAGCAGCGAGTGCGTCAACGCCCCGGTGGTCGACCACCCGCAGGGCTGACGTCAGTCGAGCCTGACGTGATCACGGGGATGGTGTCGATGAGGACACCATCCCCGTTTCGCGTTCACCTACTGTTCCCGAAGATGTTGCTCCACCCGCTCGACCTTGGACCGCAGCTGCCCGGAGTGCCCGGGACGGATGTCCGCCTTGAGCACCAGGCTGGTCCGCGGCGAGTGCGCCGAAACCGCCTCGGTGGCGCGCTTGACCACGTCCATGACCTCGTCCCACTCGCCCTCGATCGTGGTGAACATCGAGGTCGTCTCGTGCGGCAGACCGGATTCCCGGACCACCTTCACCGCGGCGGCCACCGCCTCGCTGACACTGTCGCTCTCACCAGCCCCGCTCGGGGCAACACTGAAGGCCACCAGCACGTCCGCTCCCATCGGTTCGTCACCGTGAATGAGTTCTAGAGAAAGTAGTAGCAGCACAGCCCTCAGACGTGCTCGCTCTCGCTGCTAGCGTCGGACGCTATGAGCTCCCGTGGTCCACTGCCCTTCGACCCCATCGCGCGCGCGGCCGAGACCTGGGCAGAGCGGATCGGCCCGTCCACGACGATGGCCGCGGTGACCAGCGTGATGCGCGTGCAGCAGATCCTGCAGTCCGCCGTCGACAACGCCCTGCGCGCGCACAACCTGACCTTCGCCCGCTACGAAGCCCTCGTGCTGCTCACGTTCTCCAAGCGCGGCAGCCTGCCGATGCGCGTCATGGGCGACCGGCTCCAGCTGCACCCCACCAGCGTGACCAACATCGTCGACAGGCTCGAACAGGACGGTCTGGTCCGGCGCGTTCCGCACCCCACCGACCGGCGCACCACCCTGGTGGAGATCACCGAGGAGGGCCGGAACCTGATGCAGAAGGCGACCGACGCCGTCACCGAGATCGACTTCGGTCTGGGCGGCATCACCGAGCGCCAGACCCAGCAGCTCACCGAACTGCTCGGCAAGGTCCGCCACGCGGCCGGCGACTTCTAGTTCAGCTCCTTGAGCGCGTAGCGCACGTGTCCCCAGAACGTCGGGGCGTCGGAGTCGGGCGCGGTGAGCATCCCGCGGCGGTTGGCCCAGCGCTCGAACCACACCGTGGCCAGCGGCGGCACCGAGGCCACCAGCGCGAACACCAACGGCCAGAAGCGCCAGCGCAACGGGCTGAACACGATCAGGGTGGTCACCACGTAGGCGGTGAACATGGCCCCGTGGACCGAACCCATGATGGTCACGCCCAGCGGCATCCCGAGCCCGTACTTGAACGCCATCGCCACCAGCAGTCCCGCCCAGGAGAACGCTTCGGCGATCGCGACCAGCCGGAACCACCCGCCATAGCTACGCGGCACGTCGACCCCACTTCCGATTGCACGGCACCTCAGAGCGAGTGTGCCCGGTGGCGCGCGTCACCGAGACGCCGGTGTCGTCTGCTCGTCGACCCAGGTCAGGTAATCGGGGTTCCCGCCGACGATCGGCGTCGCGATGATCTCGGGCACGTCGTACCCGTGGTTGGCCCTCAGATGCCCGATCAGGGCGTCCAGCCGACCGCTGGAGGTCTTGATCTGCAGCTGCCACTCCGGGTCGTCCTGCGCCGCGCCGTCCCACACGTAGAAGCTGCGGATCGGCACGACCTGAACGCACGCCCCCAGCCGGGCTTCCACGACGCCCCGCGCGAGCTCCGCGGCGGACTCCTCGGAGTCGGTGGTGGTCACCACCTGCACATGATCAGCCATGCCACCAGGGTATCGGGGTGAGCGGAGCGAGGATGGGAACCTTTCGCGCACCGCGGTGGCAGGAAGGTTCCCATCCTCAGCTCAGCGCCGCGCCCCGCGCAGCAGGTTCGCCTCGGTGCTCAGGTAGTTGTCCCGGTAGTCCAGGCGAGGGGTGTCGGAGAACAGCAGCCAGTAGTACTTCATCTGCTCCGACCACCAATAGCCCGGACAGGTGTCCTCTTGGGACGGTGGTTTGGCGGTGACGTCGGTAAGGGACGCGAACCCGTAGGTGGTCTTCGACGTGGCCACCATGTTCTCGAAGTGGGTGTGGGCGCGTTCGCGGAACACCTCGTCGCCGGTGGCCGACCACAGCATCAGCGCGGAGTCGGCGAACTCCGGACGCAGGGCGTTGTCGACGCGGGTGGCGGTCATCGTCGAGTAGTCCACGAAGGTCGGGATCACGCCGAACCGGTCCTGCACCAGGTTGAACGCGTCGTGATAGGCGCGCCCTTCGACGACGTGACCGGACTCGGCGAGCAGCCCGGCGTAGAAGCCGGCGAGGACGCTCTGCTCCCGGCTGAGGACCTCCCCGGTGAAGGCGTCCACCTGCGGGAACCACAGCAGCCCGTCGTGCCGCTCGGCCTGCTTCGACAGGATCGCGTCGGTGAGCGTGTCGTACCACTGCTTGAGCTCGGGGTCGCCGAAGAGCCGGTACCCGTCCCAGAGGTACTCGTAGTAGGAGTCCCCGGGCGGCCCGATCGTCGCCTGGCGGTTCCGCCACTGCCCGGTCTCGGCGTTGATGTCGTGCGGCAGCAGGCCGAGTTCGGTGCGCTTGTCGTAGGCGACGCGCATCGCTCGTTTCGCCAGGTCGTAATAGCGGTTGTCACCGGTCCACTGCGAGAGCACGCCGAATTCGGCGATGTAGGTGCCGATCTCGACGATGTTGGTCTCGGGGTCGCTGACCGCCCCGGTCGCCAGGTTCACGTACCGGTAGGGCAGGCCGGTCGGGGATTGGGTGAAGGCCGGTAGCAGCCGGTCGGCGACGTCCTTGGCGCGTTCGAGCAGCCGCTGATCACCCGTGCAGTGGTAGGCGGCGGCCAGGCCTCCGACCATGCGGATGTTGGTCTCGAAGACCTGGAAGGGAGCGTCGATGTCGAAGTCCAGGTCGTCGACGATCCACTGCACTGCCCGGGCGACTTCGGCGTCCGCCTCCATCAGCCACAGCGTGTCCACCGCTTCGACGAGGCTCAGCCCGACGGAATGACCCTCGACGAAGAAATCTCCCCTGCCGCCCGAGATGGGCTTGATGTGGTCGGCGCCGAGGGCGCGTTCGACGTACTGGCGCCACGCCCACAGGTATTCCTCGCGAACGGCGTCGGCGACCGGTTTCCAATCCCGCCGCGCCGACCCCGGCACCGACGTGGTCGCGAACATCCCGCCTGCGGCGGCGACCGCGCCCAACGCGCGCAACACGGACCTTCTGGACATGCCTGGAAGCATCGTCATCTCCGCACCTAGACAACCTTGTCAAGCCACGCGAGCCCACCGTCGCGGCCCGTCGCGCCCGAGGTCAATGCGCAGCTCCGTTCCTGTCGTTTTTGGTCACCGGCGGGCACCGATCAGCGCACCGGTTGCGACCGTCGGAGGCCTTGACCGTCCCCTCACCGAGGCCCTGAGCCGGAGGAAGGGAACCTTTCTGCCGCCACCCCACGCCTGAAGGCCGCGTGCTCGACCCGTCGTCAGCATTGGTCCGGGTGGCGCAAGACGGGCGACCGAGCGCAGCAGAAGTGGAAGCCCAGCATTGACAGAACGCTCGAACGTGAGGTCCAATCCGCTCCGCCATGACAACGTTGTCTGAGTCGAGGAACGTCCGCCGCGCCACCATGACCGATGTGGCGCGGCTGGCCGGCGTGAGCGTCAAAACGGTCTCCCGCGTCGTCAACGCCGAGGACGGCGTGCACCCGGCGACCGCGCAGCGCGTGCTCTCAGCGATCGACCAGCTCGGTTTCCGCCGCAACGTCAGCGCCCGGAACCTGCGCCGCGGCACCGGAACCGGCACCCTCGGCCTGGTCCTGGAAGACCTGGCCAACCCCTTCTACTCGGTGCTGACCCGCGCCGTGGAGGAAGTCGCCCGCGTGCAGGGCAAGCAGGTGCTCACCGGGTCCTCCGACGAGGACCCGACGCGCGAGCGAGAGCTGGTGCTGGAGTTCTGCGCGCGCCGCGTCGACGGGCTGATCGTCGTTCCCGCAGGTCACCAGCACGGCTACATCGCGCACGAGATCAACGCGGGCACACCGGTCGTCTTCGTCGACCGCCCGCCGGGCAACCTCGTCGCCGACTCGGTGCTCATCGACAACGCCGGTGGAACCGCCCAGGCGGCCCGGCACCTCGCCGAGCACGGCCACCGCCGCATCGCCTTCCTCGGTGACGCCCCCGAGATCCACACCGCCGCCGAACGACTGCGCGGGTTCCGCGAAGGATGCGCGCAAGCCGGAGTGCCGTTCCAGTCCGACCTGGTCGTGATGGGCCCGCACACCGACGAGTCCGTCGCCGAGACCTTGTCCGGCCCGCTGCGCGAGGCCACCGCACTGGTCACCGGCAACAACCGGATCACCATTCACGCGCTGCGCGCGCTCGCGGGGCGGCCCGCTCGTCCGGCACTGGTCGGCTTCGACGACTTCGAGCTGGCCGACCTGCTGGACCCACCGATCACCGTGGTCACCCACGACACCTGGGCGTTGGGCAAGTCCGCGGCCGAGTTGCTGTTCGCGCGGCTGGACGGCGACACGTCGCCACCCGGTCGCGTCGTCGTCCCGACCAGGCTGCTGGTCCGAGGATCTGGAGAGGTAGTTCGTTGAGTTCCGTCCACAGTTCTTCATCCGCGCGAGCAACGGTGCTGCCGGCGAACCAGCCCCGGCAGTTCTACCGGGGTGGAGCGTCGATCGCCGCACTGCGCGGCGGCGGAGATGACCGGGAGTTCGGCCCCGAAGACTGGGTCGCCTCCACCACCACCCGGTTCGGGCAGGACGAGTCCGGGCTGTCCCGGCTGCCCGACGGCCGGCTGCTGCGCGACGTGGTCAGCGCCGACCCCCGGTCCTGGCTGGGCGCCGATCACGTGTCGGCCTACGGCGAGAGCACCGCGCTGCTGGTGAAGCTGCTCGACGCCGGCCAGCGCCTGCCGGTCCACTGCCACCCCGATGACGTGTTCGCCAAGCAGCACCTGGGTTCTCGCTTCGGCAAGACCGAGGCGTGGATCGTGGTGGGGACCAGCGGCGCGAACCCCGTGGTGTACCTGGGGTTCCGGGATGACGTGACACCGGAGACGGTGGCCGAGTGGGTGCGCACCCAGGACTCCTCGGCGATGCTGGGCTCGCTCAACGAGATCCCGGTCAAGCCCGGCGACACCGTGCACGTGCCCGCCGGAACTCCGCACGCCATCGGCGCAGGGGTGTTCATCGTCGAACTGCAGCAGCCCACCGACTTCTCGATCACCCTGGAGTGGCAGGGATTCCTGACCGACGCCGAAGGCGCGTTCCTCGGCCTGGAGACCGCCACCGCCCTGGAGACGGTCAACCACTCCGGGTTCGACGACGCCCTCCTGGCATCGCTGATCAAGCGCACCGGCGACCTGGGTGAAGGACGCGTTCCCCTCCTGGCCGAGGACGCCGCACCGTTCTTCCGCGCCGACCGCCTGCACGGTTCGGCAGAACTCGACCCTTCCTTCGGCGTGCTGATCGTTCTCGACGGCAGCGGAGAACTGCACTGCGCGAACGGTTCCCCTCTGCCGCTGCGGCGCGGAGCCACCGCCGTCGTGCCGCACGCCGCCGGGCAGACCCGCTTGGAAGGCGACCTCACCACCGTGCTGTGCAGACCACCATCAGCTGGGAGCCGCGCATGACCGAACCACTTCTCGAAGCACGTGATCTCGTCAAGCGCTACGGCAGCGTGGAAGCGCTGCGAGGGGCTTCCTTCACCGTGCACCCGGGCGAGGTGGTCGCGCTCATCGGTGACAACGGTGCGGGCAAGTCGACCCTGGTGAAGTGCCTGTCCGGGGTGGAGCAGCCGGATTCCGGCCAGATCCTGGTCGACGGCAAGCCCGTGTCGCTGGACTCCCCGACCGCCGCGCGCGGTCACGGCATCGAAACCGCCTACCAAGATCTCGCCGTGGCGCCGGACCTGGACCCGGCCGCGAACCTGTTCCTGGGCCGCGAGATCCGGCGGCCGGGCCTGCTCGGCAAGCTCGGAATGCTGGACAAGGCCAAGATGCGCGCCGAAGCCACCGAGCAGTTCGCCAAGTTCGGCGTCTCGCTTCCCGACCTGTCCGTGCCGATCGGTGCGCTCTCGGGCGGTCAGCGGCAGAGCGTCGCGGTGGCCCGGTCGGTGGCGTGGGCGAGCCGGCTGGTGTTCCTCGACGAGCCGACCGCCGCGCTGGGCGTGGTGCAGCGCGAACGCGTCCTCGACGTCGTCCGCCGGGTTCGCGACACCGGCATGGCCGTCGTCCTGATCAGCCACAACATGCCCGAGGTGCTCTCGGTCGCCGACCGCGTCGAAGTGCTGCGACTGGGCAGCCGGGTCGCCCGGTTCAACGCCGCCGAAGCCAAGCTGGAGGACCTGGTCGGTGCGATGACCGGGGCCCTGTCCCAGGAGGACGCGAGCTGATGTCCACTTCGCAGAAGACCTCCGCCGACAAGCCTGTTCAGCAGACCCCCGACGAGCCCGCTGTGAGCCTGCGTTCCCGGTTGGCCGGATCCAACACGGTGTGGACCGGCCTGGTGCTGGTGGTGCTGTGCGCGCTGTTCAGCGCACTGCGCCCCGACGCGTTCCTGACCCTGTTCAACGTGCAGAACCTGCTGGTGCAGGCCGCACCGCTGCTGATGCTCGCGGTGGGCATGACCTTCGTGATCATCACCTCCGGCATCGACCTGTCGGTCGGTTCCGTGCTGGTGTTCGCCGGGGTCGTCTCGGCCATGACCATGGAAGCGCTCAGCGGCGGCGACGCCACCTTCGCGGGCTGGGGCGTCATCGCGATCGGCCTGGTAGCGGCGCTGATCGGCGGCGCGGCGTGGGGACTGCTCAACGGGCTGCTGGTCGCGGTGGCGCGAGTGCCCGCGCTGATCGTCACGCTCGGCTCGTTCGGTGCGGCGCTGGGTGCCGCGCAGCTGCTGACCAACGGCATCGACGTGCGCACGGTTCCCGCCACCCTGCGCACCACCCTCGGCACGGGGACGTCCTTCGGCGTGGTGCCGAACCTGGTGATCCTGGCCGCGATCATCACACTGCTGGCGATGTGGCTGCTCCACACCACCGCTTTCGGCCGCTACACCTACGCGATCGGCTCGAACTCCGAAGCCGCGCGGCGCAGCGGCATCAAGGTCACCCGCCACCTCATCGCGGTCTACACGCTCACCGGCGTGCTGGCCGGGTTGGCCGGATTCATGTCACTGGCCTACTTCGGCACGACCACGATCAGCGGTCACAGCAACGACAACCTCAACTCGATCGCCGCGGTGGTGCTGGGCGGCACCAGCCTGTTCGGCGGCATCGGGACGATTCTGGGCAGTGTCATCGGCGTTTTCATCCCGGCGGTGCTCGACGCCGGGTTCGTGATGGCCGGTGTTCGCCCGTTCTGGCAGCCGATCGCCGTCGGGGCGGTCCTGGTCGCCGCGGTCTACCTGGACCAGCGCCGGCGTCGAGCCCGCAACAACCGTTGAACCAAACCCTTTGAAACCCAAGCCTTTTTCAACACAGAGTCGTGTGGAGGTTGTTTCGATGAGAACGCACAAGGGGCTGTTGGCGCTCGGCGCCGCGGCGCTGCTGCTGGCCGGTTGCGGTTCCGGGCAGATCGGTGGCACCGGCGGGCAGACCGACCCGAACAACAAGAATCTCGCGCTGATCACCGGTCAGCGCGGCGAGCCGTTCTACGTCTCCATCGAATGCGCGGCGCAGCAGGAAGCCGCGGCGCAGGGTTATCAGCTCAACGTGCAGGCTCCGGAGAAGTTCGAGCAGGCGGAGCAGTCGCAGATCCTCGGCGGCATCGTCGCCAGCAAGCCGGGCTCGGTGATCATCGCCCCGACCGACGACAAGGCCCTTGCCGCGCCGCTGCAGCAGGCGAAGGGCAACGGCATCCAGGTCGTGGAGGTCGACACCGCGCTGGAGGACCGCTCCATCGCGGTCACGTCGCTGTCCTCGGACAACTACGCCGGTGGGCAGTTGGCGGCGCGGACCCTGGTGCAGCTGCTGGGCGGCAAGCCGGGCTCGGTGCTGGCCCTCAACACCAAGGCGGGCACCTCCACGACGGACGAGCGCGCCAAGGGCTTCGAGGAGGAGATCGCCAAGCACCCGAACCTGAAGCTGCTGCCCACCCAGTACACCGAGAACGAGCCGGCCACGGCCGCGCAGATCGTGTCCTCGACGCTGGCGGCCAACCCGGACCTGGTGGGCGTGTTCGGCACGAACCTCAACACCGGTGAGGGCGCGGGCACGGCGCTGTCCAACGCGGGCAAGTCCGGTCAGGTGCAGCTGGTGGGCTTCGACGCGAGCCCGAAGCAGGTCGACGACCTGCGCAACGGTCGGGTGCAGGCCCTCATCGCCCAGAACCCGGGCAAGATCGGCCAGGAGGGCGTCAAGCGCGCCATCGCGGCGATCAAGGGACAGCCCGTCGAGCGGGAGACGAAGACGGAGATGATCTCCATCACCCGCGACAACCTGGACCAGCAGGCCCAGTACTTCTACAAGTCGCAGTGCTGAACCGTTGATCGGTTGGCGCCCGTCTCGCCCCAGGCGAGGCGGGCACCGGCGTTCCGGCGCCCTCCGCGCGGCCGCGCGCACGGGAACCTTTCGCTCAGCGCTGTGCATCACCGCAGGTCGCGGTTACGGTGGGGTCATGGCCGCAATCGGTGAGATGTTCCCCGGTCGCAAGCTCAAGCACGAGGGCGACCAGGACGGCGTGTCCCGTGACCACGACCCGGGTGGTCCGCTGGACCTGGACCGGGGCGTGGTGTTCCTCGCTCCCCGCGCAACCGCAGCGGAGGAAGAACCGGACGAAGACCGGCCGGAGTGAAGCCCTCACCCGGAGGAATCCGCAGCGCAATCACAGAGTTGTCGCGGATCCGGTAGATCACGCACCGCAGCCAGTCGTCTCCGCTACTGTGCCACGGGCAGTTGACGCATTTCGCTCGAAAGAGTCTTGATGCATCACTGCCCGTTGGTCGTGGCAGAAGGCGCTGTGCGCGCATGATCGAAACAAGGGGGATGCCGTGCAGCCGAACAACCTGTCCGGGAGCGCAGCTCTCGAACAGACCGAGGCCGTCGAGGACGGCACCGCGCTGATCGGAAACCTCACCCCCTCAGGCGCCGGGAACCTCAGCCCGGCGCAGAAGCAAACCGTGGCCCGCAAGATCGGCGAGGACTGGCAGCGCATCAGCTCCACCGTCGCCGAGCTGTTCGCCACCGGCGTGCCCAGCAACGATCCCCGGACCCAGCAGATCGTTCACGAGCACTACCAGTGGCTCGGCCACTTCTGGACGCCCGATCGCGCCTCCTACCTGCGGCTGGCCGAGATGTACGTCAACCAGCCGAAGTTCCGGCACCGCATCGAGCGGCGCAAACCCAAGGGCATGGCTTCCTACCTCCGCGACGCCATGACCACCTACGCCTGGTCCCGCCTGCGCTGAACTCCGCCCGGAAGTGACAGGAAGGTTCCCTCGCACCGGTCCGCGCCGGGCGAGGTGACCGCAGGACGACCTTCGCCTCACCCGCCGGACCAACGGCAACGGAGACGGCGCTCACAACCGCGCCTTCCGCGCCCTTGTCGGCCCGTTCGAGTTCAATGAGTCCCATGAGGTGGGTGCTGCACATGGACATGGACGCGTTCTTCGCGTCCGTGGAGCAGCTCACCCGCCCCACCGTGAGGGGACGTCCGGTGCTGGTCGGCGGGCTCGGGCCGCGCGGCACCGTCGCCGGGGCCAGCTACGAGGCGCGCGAGTACGGGGCGAAATCGGCCATGCCGATGGCCGAAGCCCGCCGCCGCTGCCCGGTGGCCGTGGTCCTGCCACCGCGCTTCCGCGTCTACCAAGCGGTGAGCCGGCACGTGCTGGGCATCGTCCGCGAGGTCTCCGACGTCGTGCAGCAGGTGTCGGTCGACGAGGCGTTCATGGAACCCACCGAGCTCGCCGGTGCTCCCGTTCACCGCGTCGAGGAGTTCGCCGGCGCGCTGCGAGCTCGCGTGCTGCGCGAAGTCGGGGTGGTGGCCTCCATCGGCGCAGGACCGGGCAAGCAGCTCGCGAAGATCGCGTCGGGGCTGGCGAAACCGGACGGGATGCTGGTCGTGCCGCCCGAGGAGCAGCTGGAGCTGCTGTGGGCGCTCCCGGTGCGCAAGATGTGGGGGATCGGGCCGGTCACCGAGTCCAAGCTGCACCGGATCGGAGTCAGCACGATCGGCGAGCTCGCCGCGCTGCACCCGCAGGACGTGACGTCCCTGCTCGGCCAGGCGATCGGCGCCGAGCTGCACCGGCTCGCGCAGGGCGTCGACGACCACCCCGTCGCCGAGCGCGCCGAGGCCAAGCAGGTCAGCGCGGAGACGACCTTCGACCACGACATCACCGACCGCGCGACGCTGCTGACCGAGGTGGTGGGCCAGGCCGAGAACGCCCACCGGCGGCTGGTGTCCTCGGGCCGCGCCGCGCGGACCGTGACGCTCAAGGTCCGAGACTCGGACTTCACCACGATCAGCCGGGCCGAGACGTTCGCCTCGGCCACCAGCGAACTGCACACCCTGGCGGCTGCGGCCCGCCGCCTCCTGCCGATCGCCGTGCCGCCGGGAACACCGGTGCGCCTGGTCGGCGTGTCCTACTCGGGACTGGCCAACTCCGAGCAGGAGTCGCTGTTCGACCACCCCGCCGATCCGGAGGAGAACCCGGAACCCGAGCCGGAGACACCCGAACCGGCCGAGGCCGCGCAGCCGTCGTCACGCCAGTGGCGGGCGGGCGACGACGTCCTGCACGGCGAGCACGGGCACGGCTGGGTGCAGGGCGCCGGGCACGGCCGGGTCACCGTCCGGTTCGAGACGGCCGCGACGGGCCGGGGCGTGGCGCGGACCTTCGCGGTCGACGATCCGCAGCTCAGCACCGGTGACCCGCTCGACAGCCTGGGTCTCGAAGCTGATCAGCCCTGCGGCGGGCGCGGCAGGTGACGCCGGTACTGGCCCACCCACTTCTGCGGCGCGATGTCCTTGACCGCGGCCTCCAGGTCCTTCGGCAGGCGGCTGAACGGCGGCAGGTGGAACCGGTAGCGGTCCGGCGGCAGGCCCTGGACGGTCGGCGGTTCCTCCACCAGCCAGCGCTCCAGCTCGGGGTGCCGGTCCATGAAACCCGCGTCGGCCGGGTAGATCTCCAGCGCGCGGCGGCGTTCCGGGTTCACCGGCCGCTTGTTCTCGATCCACGGCAGTGCGCCGATGCCGACCGCCTTGATCTCGCGCCAGTCGACTCCGACGACCTCACCCATGGTCCGCGCGTAGAAACCGCTGCGGTCGATCAGGAACCCGCGGCCGCGCAGCATCCCGCGCGAACCCATCACGAACCACAGGAACGCCACGCCGAAGACCAACTGCCAGAACCACATGCCCGGGGTGCTGCCGTTGTTGACCAGCGTCGCCGCGATCAGCACGGTGCCCAGGCCGCTGATCCCGCCACCGATCAGCAGCGAGCGGAAGCTCGCGGAGCTGACGTCGATGTCGTGGGCGTCAGCACCCAGCATCGTGGGCGCGGGCGCCCCGCCAGGCGGCGGATGAGGCTCCGCCGCCTGGCGCCCCGAGGTGTATCGAGCGGTGCCGCGCGGGATCGTGCGCGTCGGCTCGCTCCAGTCAGCTCGTTGCCATCCCCCTGGAAGCCACTTCATGCGGTCCAGGGTAGCCACGAACCAGACACTTGATCATGTAGGTGGGCAAATCCCCGGGTACACCTCGGGGATTTGCCAGGGATCCCTGATCAGGCCGAGGGGACCGTGAGCAGCAGGGCGTCGCCCTGCCCGCCGCCACCGCACAGCGCTGCCGCGCCGGTGCCGCCGCCGCGGCGCTTGAGCTCGAGCGAGAGGTGCAGCGCGAGGCGGGCACCGGACATGCCGATCGGGTGGCCCAGCGCGATCGCCCCGCCGTTGACGTTGACCTTCTCCTCGTCGATGCCCAGCTGGCGGGTGGAGACGATGCCGACCGCCGCGAAGGCCTCGTTGATCTCCACCAGGTCGAGCCCGGCGGCGTCCACTCCAGCCTTCTCGCACGCCTTCTTGATCGCGTTCGAGGGCTGCTCGTGCAGGCTCGCATCCGGCCCGGCGACCACGCCGTGCGCGCCGATCTCGGCCAGGTAGTCCAGGCCCAGCTCCTCGGCCTTGGCCTTGCTCATCACCACGACCGCGGCGGCGCCGTCGGAGATCTGCGAGGCCGAGCCCGCGGTGATGGTGCCGTCGGCGGAGAAGGCCGGGCGCAGCTTGCCCAACGTCTCGGTGGTGGTGTTGCCCCGCACGCCCTCGTCGGTGTCGAACACCACCGGGTCGCCCTTGCGCTGCGGGACCTCCACCGGCGCGATCTCCTCGGCGAACGCGCCGGAGTCGATCGCGGCGGCGGCGCGCTGGTGGGAACGAGCGGCGAACGCGTCCTGCTCCTCGCGGGTGATGCTGTAGCGGGAGTTGTACTTCTCCGTCGAGACACCCATCGCGACCTGGTCGAACGCGCAGAACAGCCCGTCGTGGGCCATGTGGTCGAGCATGTTGACGTCGCCGTACTTGAAGCCCTCGCGCGAGCCCGTGAGCAGGTGCGGCGCCTGGGTCATCGACTCCTGGCCACCGGCCACGACGATGTCGAATTCACCTGCTCGGACGAGCTGATCGGCCAGCGCGATCGCGTCGAGCCCGGACAGGCAGACCTTGTTGATGGTCAGCGCGGGCACGTCCATCGGGATGCCGGCGGCGACGGCGGCCTGACGGGCCGGGATCTGCCCGGCTCCGGCGGTCAGCACCTGACCCATGATCGTGTACTGCACCTGGTCGGGTGCGACACCGGCGCGCTCCAGCGCGGCCTTGATGGCGACTCCCCCGAGCTGCGCACCGGAGAAGTCCTTGAGCGAACCGAGCAACCGCCCCATCGGGGTTCGCGCGCCCGCAACGATCACAGAACTACCCACGACTGCCTCCCGGTCATCGTCGACACCACGTCATCGGCCTCGCAGCCCATCATCACCCGCGAAGGCCATCGGGACCATACCCGCGAAGGCCGCGAGCACCGGCTGTGACGACTGCCATAACCAGTGCGGATCGGTGAGCGGAAGGTTCCCGTGCTGCGGTTTCGACCGGGCCGGGGTGGCAGGGAGGTTCCCTTGCTCACACCGGCCCGGCGTCGAGCGGCTTCAGCAGTTGCCGGTGCCGGTGGTGGTGTCGCACAAGGACGATTCCTCGGCCCACGACAGCTCGGTGCGCGCGTTCACGCCCAGTTCCCGGGACGCGGACACGTCGGTGGAGGCACCGGAGTAGCCCTTCAGCCAGTACCGGACCTCGTAGTCGACGCCGCCTTCTTCGTAGGTGAAGGCGTAGAAGGGGGCGGGAACCGGCGCGGGGCCGTAGTCGGGGGCGGTCCAGGCGTCTTCGCCCTGCGCGGCGCTCGGGTCGACGTACAGGCAGTCGTACTCGGCGCCTTCGAAGGTGCACGTGCGCTTCTCGGCACCGCCGTAGCGGTCGACGTCGGCGTCCTTGGTGACTCCGTCGGCCTCCAGCCGCTGGTAGACGTCCTCGCAGGCGCCCGAGTCGCACGCGTGCCAAGGGGTCCACGCGGTCGCGCGGGCCTGGGCCTGGCTGGAACCGCTGTTGATGGCCGAGCAGTACGCGTCGACCATGTGGGGAGCCATCGTCGCGGCGGCGGTGGAGCTGTCGATGGCGGTGGCGGCCGTCTCCTTCGCACCGAGGCCGGCCGAGTCGAGCTGCCAGATGCCGACGCCGGGGTTGAAGAACAGGCCTTCGGCGCGCTGCTCGGGGTCGGCAAGCGAGGTCTGGTCGTCGTAGCGGGACAACGTCATCGGCGACGGCGATGCGCCGGACGGGGACACCTCGGGCCAGGTCGTGGACAACGTCAGGTAGGTGGCCGCGGTGGCGCTGATGCTGCAGTCGGCTTCTCCGGCCGCGGTGGTGGCCGCGGCCTCGACGGCCTCGTAGGGTGCGGCACCGAAGTGCAGCGGGGCGAAGGGAACCACCCAGCCGCGATCCCGGCTCATCCGCTCGGCGTTGGGGTTGGGACCGCCACCGCCGCTGATGGTTCCGTCACCGCCTGCGGCGAGCGCGACGGGCGTGGCCGTGCCGGCGGCGATCCCGAACGCGACCAGGACGACGGCGACCCTGCGAGTTCGTTGCGTCTTGACCATATCTGCCCCTTCCATGTGAATTCGCCACATGCTCGCCTCTGGGACAGATCACTCGACTCCGCCTGTTGGGGCAATTCGAGCCGCCGATTTCGCCGCTTTTCCCATGGTTTCCGCGACGACTACGCTGCGACCATGCGAGCGGAACTGAACGACCTGGTCACGGCAATCGATCACGTGGGCATCGCGGTCCCCGACCTCGACGAGGCCATCGCCTTCCAGCGGGACACCTTCGGCCTGGAAGTCGCCCACTCCGAGGAGAACGCGGAGCAGGGCGTCCGCGAGGCGATGCTGCGCGCACCCGGGGACACCACCGGGGCCACCCAGATCCAGCTGCTCGCACCGCTGCGCGAGGACTCCACCATCGCCAAGTTCCTCGACAAGAACGGCCCGGGCCTGCAGCAACTCGCCTACCGGGTCACCGATGTCGAGGCCGCGATGGAGGCGCTGCGCGCCAAGGGACTGCGCCTGCTCTACGACGAGCCCCGCCGCGGCACCGCCGACAGCCGCATCAACTTCGTGCACCCCAAGGACGCCGGCGGCGTCCTGGTCGAACTGGTCGAACCTGCGCCGCACGGCCACTGACGAGACCGAGCGGCGGGTCCGATGTGGAGCCGCCGCTCGTCACCTCGACGACCGTTGAGCGCATGGGAACCTTTCGCCCACCCCCGGCCGCCTACGGGAGGATCAGGCCGGCACCAGCAGGATTCGGCGTTCGGCGATCTCCGCGACGGCTTCGCGGCTGTAAGCCAAGGGGAAGTAGGTTCCGTCCCGCCAGCTCTCGGCGAGGTCCCGGTAGTGCGGGTCCGACGGGTTGCCGGACTGGCCCGGTGTGTTCACCGCGACCGAGTAGTCCCAGTTGCCGACGTCGAGCACCATCCGGAACGACGGGCCGTTGGTCTGGCGGAAGTCGCTGACGCGGTAGGAGGACTGGTTCACCGTCGCCGACGAACCACCGCGCGGGAACGGTCCTACGTCGAAACGCGCGCGCTGGACCGGGTTGAGCGCGTCGGAGGCCGGGTGCTCGAACAGGCTGTGGTGCAGCCGCCCCCACCGCCAACTCGATTCCCCTCGGCCGAGCAGCTGCTGCACCTGGGCGTAGGCCGCGCGCAGGGTGTCCAGGAGCAGCCGGTCGCGGGCCGCTGCGTCCGGCAGCCAACGACCCGGGTTCTCCAGCTCGGTGAGCATGACCAGGTTGTCGACGGTGTCGATGTGCTCGGCCGCCTTCGGCACCGCGGCGCGCGCGAATCCGGGACCGAGGTGCTTGGACAACCACACCTCGAACAGCGCGGCCGCGTTGGAATCCGCTCCCAGCACGGCGTCCCAGTCGCGCAACATCCGCAACGCGCGCCGCAGATCGGCATCACCGCTGTCCAACCGGGACAGCAGCGGCTGGATCCGCCGAGCGGGAATCGACAGCTGGTCGGTCTGCAGCAGCTCCGAATCCCGGATGGTGTGCTTGCGCTGCCGGGAGAGAACTTCCACGATCCGCTGGTACCGGAACGGGTTGGTCCACTCGTACCCGAGCCCCATCTGCTGGTGCTCCGGCGGGAGGTTGAACTGGTTCGCCGTGGCGATGAAGCCCTCGTCCGGGTTGAACACCCGCGGCAGATCGTCCCCCGAGTAGAAGCCGTCCCACTCGTACCGGCCGTCACCGGGAACCGGGAGCAACCCGTCGTAACCGACCCGCTTGGGCGCCAGGCCACCGGGAACCCACCCGATGTTGCCCTCCACGTCGGCGTAGACCTGGTTCTCGGTCGGGGCGCCCCAGTTCCGCATGGCCTTGGTGAACTCGGTGAAGTTCTCGGCCCGCATGTAGGCGATGCTGCCGAAGTAGGGCGACATCCCGGGTTCCAGCCACGCGGTGCGCACCGCGTAGGCGAGGTTGCGCTTCCGGTCGACGTGGATGACCGGGCCGTGCCGCGTGAAGGTCAGCTCCACCTCGCGGCTGGCCTCACCGCGCACCAGGACCTCTTCGCGCAGCACCGTCATCTCCTCCCAACCGGTGCCGTAGCGGTATCGGCTGGGATCGGCCGGGTCGAGTTGGTAGACGTAGAGATCTTCCTGATCCATCGGGAAGATCGTCAGTCCGAACGCGACCGTGCCGTTGTGCCCGATGGAAATCCCCGGCAAGGCGGGCTCACCGGCTCCGATCACGTCCAGGCCGGGCGCGGACAGGTGCGCGATGTAGCGCAGCGAGGGAGCCGAGTAGGCGCGGTGCGGGTCGTTGGCCAGCAGCGGACGTCCGGTCGCGGTGCGTTCCCCGCTCACCACCCAGTTGTTGCTGCCCTCGGTGGTGGCGTCGCGCGGCACGCGCCGGATGGAGTTCTCCTTGAACTCGACGTCCTGCGTTGCCAGGTCGAAGACCTCGAGCACGTTGGCGGGAAGCGCGCACGGGTCGAACCCGTCCGGGACGACGGTGCGGTGATCGGGTTGCAGCCCTTGGCGGATCAGGTCGGCTTCCAGGCCCGCGGCGCACACGACCCGCGCTCGCTCGACCTCACTCTCCAGGTTGCGGGTCAGGCCGTGGCTGCGGATGCGCACCACGTCAGCCGGATCCCAGCGGGCCGGCCGGTAGCCGAGGATGCCGAACTCCTCGGGCATGCGTTCGGGGTGCGCGTCGAGCCAGTCGAGGTAGGCGTTGATGCCGTGGGCGAACTGGGTGGCGATGTGCTGCGCGTCGTCGGCGTAGCGCGTCCACTCGGCGTCCATGTCGCCTCGGTAGAGGAACAGCCGGGTGGCGCGATCCTGCTCGACGTAGTCGGGGCCGAGGACCTCGGAGAGCAGGCCGAGCCCGCGTCGCCGCCACAGGTCGATCTGGAAGAGACGTTCCCTCGCCGCGTTGAAGCCCTGCGCGAGGAACAGGTCGTCCTCGTTGTCGGCGTAGAGGTGCGGGACCCCGTAGCGGTCCTCGATCAGCTCGACGTTGTCGCTGAGCCCGGTGACCGGATAGGTCGCCGGGTCCGGTGAGGCGTCGACGACCGATGTCATCGCACCTGCTCCCGCGATGCCGAAGCCGGTGGCGAGGAGCCCTTGCCGACGGGATAACCGAACGCGCCCAATGCCCACCCCAACCTCCGCGGTGATCGCCTGCGGGAGTTTCTAGCGCGGCGAACACCGCAGCCACAAGGCCGGGTTCGTTCAGGCGGGTTTCACGGCGCGCGATCCGGCGCCCAGTTCGAGCGCTCTGGCGATGAAGCCGATCTCGCGGTCGAGCTCGTCGTCCTCGGTGCGGTGGCGGGCGACGGAGTGGCGGTGGTTGATCACGCGGGCGAGCAGCACCGCGGCCGCGTCGACGTCACAGCCCGCCAGGGCGGGCGGCAGGGCCAGTTCGATGACCCGGCGGATCTGCTCGACGACCACGCCGAACCGCTGCTGCATGGCCTGCCGCACCGCGTCGTGGGTGTCGGCCTCCCGCCACAGCAGGTGGCTGAGCAGCATCGACGATTCGAGTCGTGCGTCGAGTTCGCCCACCAGGCGTCGCAGACTGCCCGCGACGTCGCCGCGCACGACCAGGCCCTCGGATTCCACTTCCTCTTCGGGAAGCCGCTCCACGAGCGCTGCCAGCAAGTCCTGCTTGCGGCGGAAGTAGTAGTGGATGAGCCCCTTGGGCACCTCGGCGCGTTCGGCGATCCGGGACGTCGGGGTGGCGTTGAAACCGTGCTCGGCGAACAGCTCGCCGGCGGCGGTCAGGATGCGCTCCCTGGCGCTGGTGCCTCGATCGTCATCCGAATCCGAAGTGGACGGGCGTCGACGGGCCTTTTCGCCCAGCTCGTTCGACATCTGCCCGACCTCCTCCTGGCGGGATCAACACTGAGAGCGCGGCCCGGACGTTACCGCCGGGCCGCGCGATTGTCGCAACCGAGCACTGCCCGGTCATCGCCGCTGTCGAACCCGCGCCAATCGGACACGTCGCGGGAGGAGTGCGACCTCCTCATCCCACCCGGGAGGCTCGCGGCGCGCGGGCACTCCAGCGGCTCGACCGGATCAGTGCTGCCCCGCCACGCCGCGGTGCGCCGCGTTGGCTTCGGGCAAGGCCGCCGCACCGACGACCACCGCCAGCACGCCGACGATCCACGAGGTCCACGCCGCGCCCATCATCTCGGAGTAGCCGAGGACCCACGGGGAGATGAAGAGCAGGACGCCCAGCAGCATGTGGCTGTACTCGCTGGTCATCGATCCCGGCATCGCCAGCGACCACACGCTCGCGATCAGCAGCAGCGCACCCAGCACGATCATCGCCGACATCGCGCCACCGTTCGTCGACGTCCACATCGTGCCGAGGATCAGGTAGGCGCCCAAGACCACGCCGACCCAGTCCTGCCAGCGAATCCACGGCTTCGAAGCCGAAGCGCTCGACCGTTCAGCCACGTCGATCACCTCCGTTATGTCCGACTTGACCACTCTATCTTCATCCTTGGTTGGCCAGCCGGTCAAGACAGGCTTTCGCGTTGCCGCGAGAGGGACTTCACCGAGGTGAGCAAAATCCTCCCGAGACCCAGGCGCACCTCCCACAACAACGTCCGCTTCCAGGTAGCTTGGTTGCCATGGGCCTTGCCGACGACCGCGATTTGCTGCCACTGGGATCGGGATTCGATCTTGCTCGTAAGAACGGCTACGACCGTGCCCAGGTCGACGAGCACCTAGAGCGCCTCGACGCCGACATCCGCATCCTCACCTCGGATCGCGATGCCGCGGTGTCGCAGGCCGCCGATCTGTCCAAGCAGCTCGAGTCGGCCCGCTCTGAGATCGAGAGCCTGCGCGGCCAGGTCGACCGGCTGGCCAAGCCGCCGACAACCCTCGAAGGCCTCAGCGAGCGCCTGCAGCGCATGCTCCGCCTGGCCCAGGAGGAGGCCGCCGACATCCGCTCCCGCGCGGAGGCCGACGCCGCGCAGATCCGCTCGCGCTCCGAAGCCGAGGCCGTCAACCTGCGCACCCGCTACGAGCGGCTGATCAGCGAGGTCGACCACCGGCGCAGCGAGATGGAAACCGAGCACCGCTCGCTGATGGACGGCGCCAAGACCGAGGCCGAGCGCATCACCCGCGAAGCCGAGGAGAACCGCAAGCGCGCCGACGAGGAGTCCGAAGCCCACCGCACCCAGGTGGAAGAGGACTTCGAGATCGCGATGTCGGCCCGCCGCACCGAGGCCATGCGGACCCTCGCCGAGCAGGAGGCCACCAGCAAGTCCGAGGCCGAACGCCGCGTCAGGGAAGCCACCGAAGAGGCCAACCGCAGGCTGCGCGAGGGCACCAACGAAGCCCACCGCCGCGTCCAGGAAGCCACCGACCAGGCGAACACCCTGGTCAGCGACGCCACGGCCAAGGCCGAGAAGCTCGAGCGCGAGTCCACCGCGGCCGCCGAGAAGCTCGAACGCGAATCCACCGAGACCGCCAACGCGCGCGAAGCGTCCAGCAAGGAAGCCGCGCAGCGGCGGCTGCAGGAGGCCAAGCAGGAATCGGAACGGCTCGTCCGCGAGGCCAGCGAGAAGTCCGAGCGGATGATCCGCGAGTGCACCGAAGAAGCCACCCGGCGCATCGACGTCGCCACCCGCGAGGCCAAGCGCCTGGTCACCGCCACCCGCGCGGACGCGCAGCGCAGGCTCGGGGCGACCACCGAGGAAGTGCAGCGCCGGCTCGCCCAGGCCGACGAGCACGTGCACTCCCTCACCGAGCTGCGCGACACCGTCGCCAAGAAGCTGCGGGACGCCGCTGAGCTGCTCGGCCAGACCACGCCGCTGCTGGAGCGCCTCGACCTCGAGGACGCCGAGGAGGAGAAGCTGCGCAAGGCCGCCGTGGAGGCCCGCGAGCAGGCGCGCAAGGACGCCGAAGAGGCCATCGCCCGCGACGGTCGCGAAACCGGCGAGGTCCACAACAACAACTCGCGGCCCGCTGAGAAGGCCGTCACCAGCTCGGGGCTGCCCAAGCGCACGCCGGGTCAGGAACGCGGCGGCTCGCAGTCCGCGGACGAGCCGACGGACAAGATCCAGCGCAAGCAGGCCTCGACGGACGAGCCGACCCACCGGATCCAGCTCCCGGTGCCCGGCGAGCAGCAGTCCGAGCAGCGCCCGCAGAACGCCGCCCGGGTGGACGCCAACCAGCAACGCTGATCGCATCGGCACTGGTCAGCAGCCTTCGCGTCATCGTTCACGGGCAGAGGTGTCTCTTTTGACGAGGTCGGCCGCGAGCCGGCGCACCAGGAGAGGACCGATCCAATGGCGGACAGCGACCCAGGCAGGGAGAACGCTCGCGCACGCGGTCAGCGCGACTCGGGCAGGTACTTCCTGCTGCCCAGCGAAACCGCGGAGCGTTTCCGGCGAGACGAGCACGAGCCGGAGACCGCGAAACGCACCACCGACGAGGACACCGGCGGACGGGTAGCGGCTCACACGCCGATGCCGGCCAACCAGGGCCTCACCGCGTCGGCCAAGGCGTCCGGCGCCTCCAACGACGGCAGATGCCCTGAACCGGCCAGCTCGACGAGCTCCCCTCGTGGCAACGCATCGGCCATCTCACGGGCCGCTGCGGGCGGGGTGATGGTGTCCTCGGCACCGACGGCGACCATCGCGGGCCCGTCGAAGGCGCGCAGCGCCTCGAAGCTGTCGGGTCTGGCCGCCATCGCCCGCTGAGCCCACGCCACACCATCGGCGGGTTGCGCTTCGATCAGCGCCCGGAGGTCCCCCACAACCTCCGGGCGCTTCTCACGCGTGGCCGCACCCAGCAGGTTCGGCAGCATGTTCTCGGCGAGCCAGCCACCGGTGCCCTCCTGCTCGGCGCGGGAGGCGACGTTGAGCCGGTTGGTGCGCTGCTCATCGGTGTCGGCGGGAGCCTTGGTGTCCACCAGCAGAAGGCCGGCGACCCGCTGCGGGGCCGCCCGCAGCACCGCCATGGCCACGTAGCCACCCATCGAGCAACCGCCCAGCACCACGCGCGGCAGCTCCAGCTGGTCGAGCAGCTCCAGCACGTCGGCGGCGGCGACGTCGACGCTGGGGCGATCGACCGTCAGCGGCGCCGCCGCTGGTTCGATCATTCCCCGCGCCGTGGTCCCGTCGAGGGAGCTCTCCCCCAACCCGCGCTGATCGGGCGTGATGACCCGGGCCTGCTCCTCCAGCCGGCTGCGCAGCGGATTCCACATGCGCGCATCCACCGGGAAGGCGTGCAGCAGCACGAGGGGCGTTCCTGCTCCGGATTCGATGTAGTGCACGGGAACCATCCTGCCGGACCCGCCCCACCCGCAGCACGCAACAGGCCGGGCACGAGCACGGGAACCTTCCTGTCACCACCGGCGCACGCCAACCTGAAAATTCGGCTGCCGGACCGCTGCGGCCCCCGATAGCGTGCGTGGGGTGTCCGACCCTTCGGAGATCCGAACCCGGCGACTGCTGCTGCGTCGCCCGCTGCCCGCCGACACCGAAGCCTTCGTCGAGGTGCACACCAGCGCGGAGACGCACGCGCTCTCCGGATTCGGCCGACGCGACCGGGACGAGTCGCTGCGGCTGCTGGAGCGCTTCCAACTCGACTGGGACACCCGCGGCGTCGGCTACTGGACGGTGCTGGCCGCCTCCACCGGCGCGGTCCTGGGATTCGGTGGCCTCCGGCACTCAGTCGACGAGGGCGAGAACGTCCTCAACCTGTACTTCCGGTTCCTCCCGGCCGCGTGGGGCCACGGCTACGCGTCGGAGATGGGGCACGCAGCCGTGCGGTGGGCGCATCGCAACCGCCCCGAACACCCCGTCGTCATCGCCACCGCCGCGCACAACGCTCCGGCGGTCCGGGTCGCCGAGAAGCTCGGCTTCGAGCGGGTGCTGGAACGAGTCCACGAAGGCGTCCCGGAGGTGCTGTACCGGTTGACGGCTCCCCTGGCGTGAGCATGGGAACCTTCCTGTCACCCACCGCCGGGGTCACGAGTTGACGATGGTGACCTGACGGGTCTCCGACGGGCCGTCCCAGGTGCGGGGAAGCGGCGTCGCGACGTCGGGGGCGATGGTCTCCACGATGGCGTCCAGCGCCGCCTCCGCCTTGCCGACCCACAGGTGCTTGGTGTCGTCGAAGCCGGTCACCTTCGCCTGCGGGATGAGCGCGAAGCGCTCGCGGGCCTCCTGCGGGCGCAGGTAGTCGTCGAACTCGGGGATCAGTGCGTGCACGGGTTTGCCCGACTCGCCCCAGGCGCGCAGGTGGTCCTCGGTGCTCCAGCGCAGCGGCGGGGAGATCAGCACCGCTCCCTCCACCAGCGGGTCCAGCCCGTGCACCAGCGTCAGGTCGGTGCCGAAGGACCAGCCGACCAGCCACACGTTGGGCAGGTCGTGGAACTCGGCGTACTCGAGCGCCGCGGCGACGTCGAAGCGCTCGGAGTCGCCGTTGTCGAAGCTGCCCTGGCTGCGTCCCGCCTCGCTGGCGGTGCCCCGGGTGTTGAAGCGCAGCACCGCGATGTCGGCCAGCGCCGGCAACCGGAACGCGGCCTTGCGGTAGATGTGCGAATCCATCATGCCGCCGTGGGTGGGCAGCGGGTGCAGGCAGATCAGCGTGGCCCGCGGCTGCCCCGCCTCGGGCAGCGCGAGCTCCCCGATCAGTTCCAGCCCGTCAGCGGTGTGCAGGGTGATCTGCTCCCGGCGGGCGGGCAGCATCGTGTTGGCGCGGATCTCGGTGCTCATCGAACCCGATCCTGCCACGAAGGGGTGGCCTGCTCGTGGTGACCTGCGCAGCAGTGGCGCGCGCTACGACCAGCGGCGGGTGGGGCCGCGACGGGAGCGTGCCTTCCAGCAGCCGGTGTGCCAGTGCCTGCGCTCGTCGACACCGCCGAGCTCCGCTTCGGGCCAGGCCACGACGTGCGCGATGCCGGTCTGGATCTCGTGGTCGCAACCCGGGCAGCGGTAGACCTTGGTGGCCTGAGCAGCGGGAACGGTGCGCACCATCCAGTCGCCGTCCGGTCCCTGCTCGACGCGGGAAGCCCCGTAGGCGGTGCCGGCTCCGCGGTGACTGGTGTCCGCGCGGAGACCCTTCTGGCGCTGCTGTCGGTTGCGTCGAGGCACGTCGACAACGGTAACCGGTTCGGCGCTCACGGATTCGCAGGCGGCAGGCTCGGCCACGCCAACCGGGCAAGTCCGCGGGCGTAGTCGCACGCGTCCGTACCCGTCATGCCGGGCAGCGCGACGACGAGCTGGGCGACCTCGACCTGTCCGGCGACCGCACCGAAGGGGATGTGGGCGGTCTCCGCCGAGCACAGGGGAACCTGCGGATCACCACCCACGACGCTGAGCACGGTGCGACGCCCTTCCACCGGTTCCTCCACGGCGGCACCGTGCAGGAGCTTGGGCGGTTCGCCCGCGGTGTGCTGCAACTGCACGCGCGGGGCATCGGCCGACGGCTCGCCCCAGGCGCACTGGTGACCGGCGATGCCGGGACGTGGCCGCGCCTCCTCCAAGCCCGGGACCTGGTTCACCGCCGCGGTGTCCAGCACCGTGCACGGGTCGATCAGCGCCAACGAGTTCGACGGGTAGTCGCGGTGGCCTGCGCGCCCCTGCTGAACCGCGTCGGCGGCGGCCTTCGCTCCGGCGTCGGCGATGCCGCACAGCCCGGCGGCGGGATCACCGCTGAGCAGGTCGGCGCTGACCTGGAGCGAGACGCCGTCACCGAACTGAACGCGCCGGGTGCAGTGCCCGGGAGCGGGAGCGCTCTGGGAGATGCGCAGAGACCCGTGCTGCACGACCGGGTCCCCCGGCTCGATGGCCTCAGGGCCTACGAGTTCGCCGACCGCGAGCTGGATGAGCGTGTGGTCGTCGGGCTTGAGGTGCAGCAGGCAGTAGTCCAGCGACACCGTGCCCGCGTCCGACACCGCGCCGTAGGACTGCAGGGCGGCGGGATCCGTCAGCGTGCACGGATCGAGGGTGCGGATGTCGCCGAGCATGGTGCGCGCGCTCGTGTCGGCCTGCTGGGGTCCGCCGGTCGGAGTGGGGTTCTGCGCGGTGCAACCGGCGAGCAGCACCCAGCACACGAAGAGCAGCAGCATGCCTCGGTGGCGACGCGGCGACATCGACTCAGCCTAGCCCCCGATGACCTTGCAACGCAGTCATCAACACCGCCCGATCCTGGGTGGAGGGGAACCTTCCTGTCACCAGCGGTGGCAGGGAGGTTCCCCTCCGCAGGTCGGTGGCTACTCGTCGAAGTCGCGGTTGGCGAGGTCGATGATGCGCTCGACGGCCTGGACGGCGTCGGGACCGTTGGCCAGCAGGGTGATCCGGTCGCCCTTGCGCGCACCCAATCCCATGAGGCCGAGGACGCTGAACGCGTCGGCCTGCTTGTCGCCCAGGGCGACCTTGACCGTCGCCTGCAGGCCGGTGAGGCTGCGGGACAGCAGGGCTGCGGGTCGGGCGTGCAGACCGACGTCGTTGGTCAGTTCCAGCTCCCTGGTGACCTGGTCGGTGGAGTCCGGTTCAGCACCTGCGGGTTCAGCCGCTGGAGCTTCCGCGCTGCCTCGGGCGCTTTCGGCTGCTCGGGCCACGGTCTTCATGTCGTTGCCGCCTTGCGCCGAAACGGCTGCGGCAACGGCTCCCTCGACGAGCGGGGCGTCGACGACCAGAGCGCTGTCGGGGTCGCCGAGGGTTTCCACCGCGAGATCGGCGACCATCTGCGCGCTGCCCAGGTCGAACAGCACGACCGCGCCCGCACCGGAGTCGGCGTCGGACAGAGCGGCCGAGACCTTCTCGAAGTCGGTGCCGATCGCACCGTCCGGCAGGCCACCTGCCGGGACGATGCGCACCTCGGGCGCCATCTGCCCGGCGAGTTCGACGACTCCCTCCGCCAGACCGGAGCTGTGCGAAACGATGACCAGTCCGACGCTCATGCTCGGGCTCCTGCGGCTTCGGCGAATGCGGTCAACAGCAGCGCGGTGGAACGCGCCCCCGGGTCGATGTGTCCGGCGCTGCGCTCACCCAGGTACGAAGCGCGGCCCTTGCGGGCGACGAGCGGTTCGGTCGCCTGCGCACCCTGGTGGGCTGCTTCGGCGGCCGCGGCCAGCACCTTGGCGCCGTCGGCCCCGGATTCGGCGGTGTTCTTGGCCGCGTCGACCGCGGGCGCGAGGGCGTCGATCATCGTCTTGTCGCCGACCTCGGCGCGCCCCCGCGCGACGACACCCTCCATTCCCGCCTGCAGGGCCTTCGCGACGGCGCCCGCGTCGAGTTCCGCGTCGTCGCCGACCGCGGACGCCGCGCGCAGGAACGCCGTGCCGTAGAGGGGGCCCGATGCTCCACCGACCGTGGAGATGAGCACGGTGGCGGCGAGTTTCAGCGCGGCCGCCGGGGTTTCGGGCTCCGACGTCTCGATCTTCGCGATGACGGCGCGGAACCCTCGGTCCATGTTCTCGCCGTGGTCGGCGTCACCGATCTCGCGGTCCAGCTGGATCAGCTCGTCGCGGTGCTCGGCGACCACGGCGGCGCCCGCCCTGAGCGCGGCGATGATGTCCTGTGCGGTGCAACCCATTCCGGGACTCCTCCTCACCAGTGCAGCGCGGCGGTGTGCACCGGCGCGTCCCAGAGCTCGGTGAGCTCGTCGTCCAGTTTCAGCAGCGTCAAGCTCATGCCCTGCATCTCCAAGCTCGTCACGTACGGCCCCACGAGGCGCCGGCGGACGGTGATGCCGCGTTCGGCCAGCAGCCGCTCGGCGACGCCGTGCGCGAGGTAGAGCTCCAGCTGCGGGGTGCCGCCCATCGAGTTGGTGAACAGCAGGACGTCGTCGCCTTCGGCGAAGGGCAGGTCTTCCAGGATCGGGTCGAGCAGCTGCGCCACGATCTCGTCGGCGGTGCCCATCGGCACGCGGGCGCGGCCGGGCTCGCCGTGGATGCCGATGCCGATCTCCATCTCGTCGGGGGCCAGTTCGAAGCTGGGCTGGCCGGCGTGCGGAACGGTGGGGGCGGTCAGCGCCATGCCCATCGAACGCACCTGGGAGACGACCTTGCGGGCGAGCGCCTCGCACTCGTCGAGGCTCGCTCCGCGCTCGGCGGCGGCACCGACGATCTTCTCCACCATCAGCGTGCCGCCGACTCCGCGGCGACCTGCGGTGTGCGTGGAGTCCTTGACCGCGACGTCGTCGTCGACGATCACGCTGCGCACGTCGACGTCCTCCACGGCCGCGAGCTCGGCCGCGGTCTCGAAGTTGAGCACGTCGCCGGTGTAGTTCTTGACCACCAGCAGCGCCCCGGCACCACCGTGGGTGGCCGTGATGGCCGCCTGCACCGCGTCCGGAGTGGGCGAGGTGAACACCGCGCCCGGAACGGCCGCGGCGAGCATTCCCGAGCCGACGAAACCGCCGTGCAGCGGCTCGTGGCCGGACCCACCGCCGGAGACGACCGCGACCTTGCCCGTCACCGGTGCGTCAGCGCGGACGATCACCGCCGGATCGGTCTGCACCCGAAGCAGCTCCGGGTGGGCCGCGGCCACACCTCGCAACGCTTCGGCGACCACGTCCGCCGGCTCGTTGATGATCTTCTTCACCCGTAGGCCTCCTCGCCTGCGCTCCCGTCGCCGAAGCCACCGAGGCTCGACGCGATCAACCGTGCGCGGTCAACTCTGCCCGGGACGTGCGCCCGCGCAAATCCCCCTGGCGAACACCGGGGGATGCGAGCAAGGGAACCTTCCTGTCACCACGGGCGCAAGCCAAAGCGCCGACCGTGGTGGTCTGGATCAGCTCAGCGGCCGCGCATCACCTTGATGAGCTTGACGACCGTGCCGACGGTGCCCTTGGGGCGGGCGAAGCTCATCGGGTTCAGCGGGATCTTGAACTTGGTGCGGGTCACCGACTGCGGGCGGGCGAACTCGCGCAGGCCATCGGCGCCGTGGATCCGGCCGAAGCCCGAGTCGCCGACACCGCCGAACGGCAGGGCGGGCACACCGGCGAAGGCGATCACCGAGTTGACCGCGACCATGCCGCTGCGCAGCCGGCGGGCCAGCTCCACACCTCGGGCGCGGGAGAACACGGTGGCGCCGAGGCCGTACTTGGTGGCGTTGGCGTGGGCGACGGCCTCGTCCACGTCGCGCACGCGCTGCACGACCAGGGTCGGGCCGAAGGTCTCCTCGGTGATGGCGGCCGAGTCCTCGGGGACGTCGGCGATCACCACGGGCTCGACGAACGGCGGGCGCACCGAGTCGCGTCCGCCGACCACCGCACGACCGCCGCGCTTGATCGCGTCGTCGATGTGGTCGCGGATGATGTTGACCTGCGAGGCCATCGTGATGGGACCGAAGTCGGCACCCGGCTCGCCGCCCGGGCGCAGCTTGGCGGCACGGTCGCTGACCATCTTCAGGAACCGGTCGGCCACGGCGTCGTGGACGTAGACGCGCTCGACGCCGATGCAGGTCTGCCCGGCGTTGGACATCGCACCCCACACGGCGGCGTCGGCGGCCGCGGCCAGGTCCGCGTCGGAGTCGACGATCAAGGCGTCCTTGCCGCCGCACTCGACCAGCACCGGGACCAGGTTCTCCGCGCACGAGGCCATCACGCGCTTGCCGGTGGCGGTGGAACCGGTGAAGGCCACCTTGTTCACACCGGCCTGGCACAGCGCGGCGCCGGTCTGCCCGAAGCCGGTCACGAGGCGGAACACCGGGTGCTCCGGCACGGCCTCGGCGAAGGTCTTGACCAGCCACTCACCCACCCCGGGGGTGAGTTCGCTGGGCTTGAACACCACGGCGTTGCCGGCGGCCAGCGCGTAGGCGATCGAGCCCATCGGCGTGAAGGCCGGGTAGTTCCAGGGGCCGATGACACCCACGACGCCGTAGGGGAGGTATTCGACCGTGGCGGTCTGGTTGGACATCAGCACGCCGGGCGAGACCTTGCGCCGCTTGAGGACCTTCTCGGCGTTGGAGGTGGCCCACGCGAGGTGATCGATGACCAGCACGAGTTCGAGCTTGGCGTCCTCGAGCGGCTTGCCGGTCTCCGCGCACACCACGCCCGCGAGCTCGTCGAGGCGTTTGACCAGCAGTTTTCGCCAGCGATCGAGATGCTGCTTCCGACCGGAGAACCCGAGCTCGTCCCACGCCGACTGCGCCTCGCGTGCCGCCGCGACCTCGTTCCCGACCGCCTCCGCATCGTGGATCGGATGCTCGCCCACCACCTCACCGGTGCGCGGGTCGATCGACTGGAACGTCTCGAACCGCGCGCTGGCGATCTCTTCGACGTTCCCACGGGCGGTCTGGGTCATGGCCGGCCTCCCACCATTACGACGTTCATTGTCAGCGTGCAGCCTACGAAATACCGAGTCGGGAAAGAACCGTCATGTACCGCCCGACTCATGTGCTGGACACGCACCGTTGCGCGCTGGTCCACTTGACAGCTGCGCGTTGCCGACACGGTAGTCAGACGATCTCGGAATCGGGACCTGAACCGCAGAATCGGTATCGAAATGCGAAACGGCGCCCGCACCGTGAAGTGCGGACGCCGTCCCGGTCCCATTCAGCTCACGTCACTCGGCGGCGGCGCCGCCTTCGACGTCATCGGGAACCGTGATCGGACGCAGGCGGGCCCACAGGACGAACACCGCCGCGAACACCACCATGCCGAGGCCGGCCCACAGGTTGATGTTGAGCCCTGCGGACTTGTCGATCTCGGCCTGCGGCTGGATGAAGCCGAGCACGACGAGCACGACTCCGTAGATGCCGAAAAGCAGCGCGATCACCGTGCGAATGTCGAAGGCACCAGCGCTGTGCCCCGAACCTCCACTAGCCATGAGATTTCCTCCCAGTCCTGGCTCAGCCGAAGATGATGTTGAGGGCGATGATCAGGATCAGCGCGATACCGGCCAGCAGGCCCGGACGCCGGTACCAGCCGGAGTCCTCACCGGTGGTGGACGCCTTCAGGTTCTCCTTCGGCGTCAGGCCCCAGACCAGACCGACCAGCTGCTCATCGGTCTTGGGCTTGGTGGCCAGCGAGACGACGACGCTGACGATCACGTCGACGACGAACGCAACACCGGCACCGACGAAGCTCGCACCCTGACCAGGCAGGTCCAGCACTCCGGTCTCGGACAGAGCGTAGACCGTGATTGCCGAGGCCGTGCCCAGCACCAGACCGGACCAACCGGCGTGCGCGGTCATCCGCTTCCAGAACATGCCCAGGATGAACGTCGCGAACAGCGGTGCGTTGAAGAACGAGAACAGCTGCTGGAGGTAGTCCATCAGGTTCTCGTAGCCGGAGGCGATGAACGCCGTGCCCACGGCGGCGAGGGTGGCGCCGACGGTGACCCAGCGGCCCATCTGCAGGTAGTAGTGGTCCGGCTTGTCCTTGACGATGTACGCCTGCCAGATGTCGTAGGTGAACACCGTGTTGAACGACGACAGGTTGGCGGCCATACCGGCCATGAAGGACGCGAGCAGACCAGCCAGCGCGATGCCGAGGATGCCGTTGGGCAGCAGGTCTCGCATCATCAGCAGGATCGCGTCGTTGTAGTCGTACGGACCCTGCTCGGTGAGCTTGTAGTTGGTCATCTCCGGGATGATCACCGCGGCGATCATGCCGGGGATGATCACGATGAAGGGGATGAACATCTTCGGGAAGGCACCGATGATCGGGGTCCGCTGCGCGGCCGACATCGACTTGGAAGCCATCGCGCGCTGGACCTCGACGAAGTTCGTGGTCCAGTAACCGAAGGACAGCACGAAGCCGAGGCCGAAGATCATGCCGATGACGCTGAGGATGGGGTTGCTGAAGCCGGTCAGCTCAGCGCCCGGCCAGGCGGTCAGCTGCTCGGCGCCGCCCTTGCTCGCGGTGACCTTGTCGACCAGGCCCTGCACACCGCCGACCTTGACCAGACCGACGATGGTCAGCGGCAGGAGAGCCGCGACGATCACGAAGAACTGCAGCACCTCGTTGTAGATGGCGGCGGACAGGCCGCCCAGCGCGGTGTAGGAGAGCACGATCAGCGCGGCGACGAGCACCGAGACCCACAGCGGCCAGCCCAGCAGCGCGTTGACGATGCTGGCCAGCAGGTACAGGTTCACACCGGCGATGAGCACCTGGGCGAGGGCGAAGGAGATGCCGTTGACCAGGTGAGCGGCCTTGCCGAATCGGCGGAGCATGAATTCGGGAACGCTTCGGACCTTGGAGCCGTAGTAGAACGGCATCATGACCACGCCGAGGAACAGCATGGCCGGGACCGCACCGATCCAGAAGTAGTGCATCGTCGGCATGCCGTATTCGGCACCGTTGGCCGACATGCCGATGATCTCGATCGCGCCGAGGTTCGCCGAGATGAACGCCAGACCCGTCACCCATGCGGGCAGAGCGCGCCCGGAGAGGAAGAAGTCCAGACTGGTTGAAACGGCCCGCCTCGCCAGCCAGCCGATCCCCAGTACGAACGCGAAATACAGCGCCAACAACGCGTAGTCGACGCCGTTCGCGTCGAGTAGCTGACCTTGGGCTAGCAGCACTGCCGCCCCACCTCCCACAGACCCAACAAAGTCAAACGAGAACCACCACATTCGCGATAGCGGTCGGACAGTACCGCACAGATGAGGCGGCAGCCGTAAGCCGATATCAATTCGTTGGAGAAGACACTAAATCGATCACGGAACTTGCGCCGACTGGCGCCACGCAGGGGACTTTCCGGTCGTACGCGTGTGCACCCCGTGAGCGAGCGGGTCCAAGCGAGTGATATACGCGTTTTCCCGACTGTTTCGACGCACCGTGACGGTATGGTCACACAATGCATTCGCCACGCTGCGGGGAGGAACCGTGAACGCCCGGATCGATCTGGCGATCAGCGCCGGACTCGCGGAAGACCCGATCGACGAATCCCGCACCGACGTCGACGCAGCGTCAGCGGACCGCCGGCCCGAAGGACTGCTCCACCAGCTGGCGGCGATGCTCGCCCCGCTGTCCACGCCCCGCCTGCAGCCCTGCGACTGCAACGGTCGCGCACGCCGCTGACCCTCACGCGCGCGAGCACGGGAACCTTTCTGCCGCACCCGCCGCCGAAAGCGTCCCGCCATCCGACGCGGAACTCGCTGCCGGCAGTTCGCGATGGCGGGAATGGGAATGATGGGAACATTCCTGCCATCGCCCAATCCGATCCAATTCCGATCAAGATCGACGAATGGTCGGCGACGGCCGGTGATGCTCCGAATGCGTCGCGCAATGCCGAACATTCTCGGCCATCACTCGCGGTTCACGAGCACCCGGATTCATCGGCTGCGGATTCAGCGGCCCGGAAAGCCAGGTGAGGACGGGCAACACCGAGCGCCGTCGGAGCCGGGGAACCTTCCTGTCACCCCGGCCGAACTGCCTCAGAACAGGCGGTACTCGTCGGGCTCGATGCCGCGCAGCTTGTCGTAGTCCAGGACCACGCAGCGGATCCCCCGGTCCTCGGCCAGCGTCCGCGCCTGCGGCTTGATCTGCTGGGCCGCGAACACGCCCGTGACCGGGGCCAGCAGCGGATCGCGGTTGAGTAGCTCCAGGTAGCGGGTCAGCTGCTCGACACCATCGATCTCACCGCGACGCTTGATCTCGACCGCGACGCTCTTCCCGCCGTCGTCCCGGCACATCAGGTCAACCGGCCCGATCGCCGTCGGGAACTCGCGGCGAACCAGCGACCAGCCCTCTCCCAGAGTCGTCACGTGCTCGGCGAGCAACTCCTGCAGGTGCGCCTCGACGCCGTCCTTGACCAAGCCCGGCTCGACGCCCAGCTCGTGCTTGGAGTCGTGCAGCACCTCTTCGACCGTGATCACCAGCTTCTCGCCGGCCTTGTTCTGCACCGTCCACACGTCGGGGTCCTCGATGAGCCAGCACGGCGGGCTCATCCAGTTCAACGGCTTGTAGGCGCGGTCGTCGGAGTGCACCGACACCGAACCGTCGGCCTTCACCAGCAGCAGTCGCTGGGCCATCGGCAGGTGCGCGGTGAGACGACCGACGTAGTCCACCTGGCAGCGGGCAATCACAAGTCGCACCCGGCACAGAGTACGGGCGTGGCCATCGATGTCGAGCACCCCCACGGGTGATCAACGCCCCGCACCCGGCCGGGACCCGCGCCACACCCCTTCCCACCACCGGAGTTACCGTTACCGCTCGTGTCTTTCGCCCGCAGTCTGCTCCGCGTCAAACCCGCCGAACGGCTCGCCACCGAGGGCTCGCACAGCGAGCTGAACCGCACCCTGGGCCTGGTGCCGCTGGTGGCCCTGTCGGTCGGCGCGACGCTGGGAACCGGCATCTTCGTGGTGCTCGCCGAGGCGGCCCCGGCCGCCGGCCCGGCTGTCGTGCTCTCGTTCGTGCTGGCCGGGCTGGCCGCGCTGTGCTCGGCGCTGTCCTACGCCGAACTGGCGGGCAGCGTCCCCGTGTCCGGATCCGCCTACTCCTACACCTACGCGACCCTCGGCGAGATCATCGCCTGGATCTGCGGCTGGTGCCTGCTGCTGGAGTACGGGGTGTCCGTCGCCGCCGTCGCGGTCGGCTGGGGCGGCTACCTCAACGAGTTCCTGCAGGGCACCATCGGCGTGACCATCCCCGAGGCGTTCGCCGCACCCCCGGGTGAGGGCGGCGTCGTCAACGTGCCCGCCGCCGTCGTCGTGCTGCTGGCCACCGGCGTGCTGCTGCTCGGCGTGCGCGAGAGCGCGTGGGCCACGACCGTCACCACCGTGCTCAAGATCGCGGTGCTCGTGTTCTTCGTCGCGGTGGCCTTCACCGCGTTCAACTCCGGGAACCTGACCCCCTTCGCCCCCGCCGGGATCGCCGGCATCTCGGTCGGCGCCTCCGCGGTGTTCTTCTCCTTCATCGGCTTCGACGCCGCCTCCACCGCGGGCGAGGAAGCGCGCAACCCCGAGCGCGACCTTCCGAGGGCCATCATCCTGTCGCTGATCATCGTCACCGCGATCTACGTGCTGGTGGCCTTCGCCGCGGTCGCAGCCGTCGGAGCCGGAGCGCTGGGAGAGTCCGACGCGTCGCTGGCCACCGCGCTGCGCACGGTCACCGGCCAGGGCTGGCCCGCGGTCGTGCTCGCACTGGGAGCGGTCATCGCGATCGCCTCGGTCGTGCTCACCGTGCTCTACGGGCAGACCCGGATCCTGGTGGCGATGTCGCGCGACGGCCTCGTCCCGAAGATGCTCTCGCGGGTCAACCGACGGTCGGTTCCGGCCCGCAACACCGCGCTGGTGGGAATCCTCGTGGCACTGCTGGCAGCCGTGGTGCCGCTCAACCAGCTCGCCGAAGCCACCAGCATCGGCACCCTGGTCGCCTTCGGCCTGGTCAACATCGGCGTCGTGGTGCTGCGGCGGACCCGCCCCGAACTCCCGCGCAGCTTCCGCACCCCGCTGATGCCGTTCGTCCCGCTGCTCGGCCTCGCGCTGTGCGCGTACCTGATCACCGGCTTGGACGCGGTCACCTGGCTGACCTTCGCGATCTGGACGGCGATCGGACTCGTCGTGTACTTCGGCTACGGCCGCCGGAAGTCGCAGCTCAACCGCACGGCGGAGTAGGGGAACCTTTCACCCACCAAGGCCCTCACCAGGCGCTGCGCCGGGCTGGCGTGGCAGGAAGGTTCCCATGCTCACCTCCGGCGTCCGAGGACGGCAGGATGGGGCGCATGGAGCAGACCAGCAGCCGCGAGGTGTACGCGAATCCGTGGATGTCGGTGCGCGAGGACGGCGTCCGGCGCGACGACGGGACCCCCGGGATCTACGGGGTCATCGACAAACCGGACTACGCCCTGGTCATCCCCCTCGACGGTGATCGGCTGCACCTCGTCGAGCAGTTCCGCTACCCGCTGGGCATGCGCCGCTGGGAGTTCCCGCAGGGCACCGCGCCCGACCGGGCCGACGTCGAGGCCGGTGAGCTCGCGGCCCGCGAGCTGCGCGAGGAGACGGGGCTGCGCGCGGCGAACATGCTGGACCTGGGGCTGCTCGACGTCGCGCCCGGCATGTCCAGCCAGCGCGGCCGGGTGTTCCTCGCGACCGGGCTCACCGAAGGCGCGCACGAACGCGAGCACGAGGAGCAGGACATGCGCACCGCGTGGTTCAGCCGAGCCGAGTTCGAGAAGATGATCGCCGCCGGCGAGGTCACCGACGCCCAGTCCATCGCCGCCTACGCCCTGCTCCTGCTGCGCGAACGCCGCGACGCCTGACTCACAGGCCGACGCCGCCGAGCGCGTTCAGGTCGATCTGCTCCGGCGGTTCGGCGAGCATGCCCAGCACGTCGTTGAGGTCGATGTCGGATCGCGTGGCCACGGTGGTGGCCAGGGCCGCGTCCGCGCTGGCGAAATCCGTCCACGCTTCGACCACTCGCACCGTGTCGGGAGCTTCCACGTCACGGCTGACCAGGTAGAGCTGGCAACCCATCGATCCGCGCAAGCCCTCGGCCACCTGCATCATGATCGTGGCGAGTTCGTCGCCCCGGCCGGGTTTCGCGGTGAAGGTCATGATGCGGCCGACCCGCGTGGTGGTGCTCATCGGTTCCCTTTCCGGATTCTCACCTGGTCCGCGGAGGACTCTAGCCACCCGGACCGGTACCGATGATCATGATCCCCGACACTCCCGCAGGGCCTCGGGAACACCTGTGGCCGGTGCCCCCGGACGAAGCGGGACCACCGGCCACAGAGGACGAAGATCAGTCCGCGACGCGCTCGATGTCGGCGCCCAGCCCGCGGAGGTTCTCCACGAAGTTCGGGTAACCGCGGTCGATGTGGAAGACGTCCCACACTTCGGTGTCGCCGTCCGCGCACAACCCCGCCAGCACGAGGCCCACACCGGCACGGATGTCCGTGGCCCACACCGGGGCGCTGGACAACCGCTCCATGCCGCGCACCACCGCGTGGTGGCCGTCGGTGCGCGCGTCCGCGCCCATCCGCACCAGTTCTTCGATGAACCGGAACCGCGACTCGAACAGGTTCTCGGTGATCATCGAGGTGCCGTCGGCGACGGCCGACAAGGCCAGCGCCATCGGCTGGAGGTCCGTCGGGAAGCCCGGGAAGGGCAAGGTCACGTAGTCCACGGCCTTCGGGCGCTCCGGCATGACCACCCGGAAGCTCTCCTCACCGGTGGTCACCTCCGCACCCGCGCTGCGCAGCTTCTCCAGCATCAGGTTGGTGTGCTGCGGGTCGACCCCGTTGACCGTGATGTCGCCACGAGTGGCGGCGGCGGCGAACGCCCAGGTCGCACCGACGATCCGGTCACCGATCACGCGGTGCTCCACTGCTTTCATGGAGGTGACGCCGTGCACTGTCAAGGTGGAGGTGCCCGCGCCCTCGATCTTGGCGCCCATCTGCTGCAGCATCACGCAGAGGTCGACGATCTCCGGTTCGCGTGCGGCGTTGTCGATGACCGTGGTGCCCTCGGCCAGCACCGCGGCCATCAGGATGTTCTCGGTGGCGCCCACGCTCGGGAAGTCCAGCCAGATCTGCGCGCCCTGCAGGTTCTCGGCCTCGGCGACCACCGCACCGTGCTCGATGTGGCTGGTCGCGCCCAGCTTCCGCAGCCCGTTCTGGTGCATGTCCAGCGGGCGGGAACCGATCGCGTCGCCACCGGGAAGGGTCACCACGGCGCGGCGGCAGCGCGCCACCAGCGGCCCCAGCACGCACACCGAAGCGCGCAGCTTCCCCATCGACGGCGAGATCGCCTCGTGGCTGATCGAGGACGGCGTGGTGATGCGCACCGTGCCGCCGTCGATGGTCACCTCGCAGCCCAGGCTGCGCAGCACGTCGGCCATCAGCGGAACGTCCAAGATCTCGGGACAGTTCACGATCGTCGTCGTGCCTTCGGCAAGCAGCGCAGCGGCCATCAGCTTGAGGACGCTGTTCTTCGCCCCCACCACATCCACCGCGCCGACGAGGCGCGCTCCGCCGCGTACCCGGAAGTGCTCACTCACGAGCATCGAGGTTACGGCCCCCGCCCAACGCGCATCGGGGCGGGTCACGAGCTCGTGAGGGAACCTTCCTCCCACCGGGTGGAGGTGCGGGAACCCTTCCTGTCACCTGCGGTGCCGCAGCGGTGCATGTGGTGCGAGGGAACCTTCCTGCCACCTTCCGCCCACGGCGCGCACGCATAGGCTGTGGGCATGGCAGTCCACCTGACGAAGATCTACACGCGGGCCGGGGACGCGGGCACCACGCGCTTGTCGGACAACTCGAAGGTGCACAAGACCGATCCGCGCCTGGTCGCCTACGCCGACGTGGACGAGACGAACTCCGTGCTGGGCGTGGCCCTGGCCACCGCTGACCTCGCCGATGACGTCGTGGCCGTGCTGCGCGCCGTGCAGAACGATCTGTTCGACGTCGGCGCCGACCTGTCCACGCCCGTCGTGGACAACCCCGAGTACCCGCCGCTGCGGGTCACCCAGGCCTACGTCGACCGGCTCGAGGGCTGGTGCGACGAGTTCAACGGCCGGCTGGGCAAGCTCGACTCGTTCATCCTGCCCGGCGGCACTCCAGGTGCGGCGCTGCTGCACCAGGCGCGCTGCGTGGCCCGCCGCGCCGAACGTTCCGCCTGGGCGCTGCAGGACGCCGACCCCGAGCGCACGTCCCCGTTGCCCGCGAAGTACCTCAACCGGCTCTCAGACCTGCTGTTCATCCTGGCCAGGGTCGCCAACCCGGACGGCGATGTGCTGTGGAAACCGGGCGGGAACGCCTAGAGCTCCTTGCCGTAGCAGCGGCTGTCCGGGTCGCACCGGTAGACACCGAAGTTCTCGATCTGCTCGTACCCGCACGAGAGGTAGAGCCCGATGGCTTCGGGCTGCTTGGTGCCGGTCTCCAGCACCAAGCGCTTGTGACCGGCCAGCGCGGCGGTGGACTCCAGCTCGGCGAGCATCCGCCGGGACCATCCATTGCCGCGCTGAGCGGGCACGACGTACATGCGCTTGAGCTCCGCGTCGCCGTCCCGAAACCCCTCCTCACCGGTGTCGCGCGCACGCCAACCACCGGAGGCCACCGCCTCCTCGCCCAGGTAGCCCAGCAGGAACAGGCCGCGGGGCTGGAAGAACTCCGCCGGGTCGACCGGCGTCACGTCCTGCTCGCCGTAGCGCTCGACGTACTCCTGCTGCACGGCCTCGATCAGCCGCTGGGAATCGGGGTGGTCGTAGCCGACGGTCACGATGCGCACGCTCGCAGCGTAATCGGCCGCGCCCCTGGTCATCGAAGGGTTTTCTCGAACCAGTACGCGGCGTGGGGGTTGTCGTTGCAGGCGGGGATCTCGGCGGTGCCGTCGGACTCGGTCCGCAGCCCACCGCACCCCATCGCCTCGCCGGCGAGCCGCACCAGCAGGAACACGCCCTTCGGCGGCGTGAAATCGTCCTCAGCAGGTGGCACGCCCCCACCCGGACGGAATCCCTCCGGAAAGTGCTCTGCGAGCTCAGCGACGTACTGAGCCAGCGCACGCTGGACGTCAGGGCTCTCGAAGGGTTCCGGCCTGATCGTGAGGCCCTCGGTCACGAGGGCCGGTCTCGGCAACCCCAGCCGTGCGAGGCCATCCGGCTCGGCGTGAGCACGGGAACTTTCCTGTCATCACGCGGGTCGGGAGTGGCAGGAAGGTTCCCATCCTCCGCCCCCAGGGCACGAAAAAGCGGGGCCCGTGGTCGGACCCCGCTGTTGTTCGTCGGGCGTTCTACGACGCCCACGGCACCGAATGTCCCGGTGGTGCCGATTCGAGCCAGGACAGGAAGCCGGTCAGCGCGTCGCTGTTCATCGCCAGCTCCAGGTCCGGGCCGGTGAGGTCCAGGACCGTGGAGCCGCTCGGCATCGCGTACGCCTCCGCGACCGAGGGTTCACGCCGCTGGGCGATGTCGACGGTTCGCCGGTTGATCACCCAGTTCGGGCCGGAGCGAAGGCTCAGGATGCGGTACCAGGCGAATTCCTCGCCCCGGTAGTGCGCCACACCCAGCTGCCAGCCGCGTCCTTTGCCATCGGTGGCGCGCAGCGCCACGTCGATGCCTCCGACCCGCAGTTCGCGCACTCGTCGCCAGGCCAGCAGCCCCACCGCGAGGGCGGCGAGCAGCAGCAGCGCGAACGCTACGACGAGCAACACGACCGGCGACCCCATGCTGGCCCGATCAGTCCGTGTGGCCCGCTGCTCGCAATCGGGCTGTCGCCTGGGTTCTGGCCAGCTCGTCGTCGCTCTTGACGTCCTTGCGAGCCTGCGCCACGTCGATCTCCTGCGCCAGCTCCGCGGACTCCGCGAGCACGCTCACGCCGGCACCGGTCACCGACAGGAAGCCACCGTGGACCGCAGCGGTCACGGTCTCCTTGTCGGTGGTGGTGATGCGCACGACACCACCCTCGACCAGCTGACCGAGCAGCGGTTCGTGGCCCGGCAGGATGCCGATCTCTCCCTCGGTGGTCTGCGCGACGACCGCGGTCGCCTCCCCGGACCACAGCAGGCGCTCGACGGCGACCAGTTGGACGGACATGTTGGCCACGCGCGTCTCCTTTGTCGGGTGTGTGCCCGCAGTCTAGCCAACGCCACCAGGGCGATCTGACTGGCCGGGCTGAAAATGCCTAGTGGCAAAGGGGGTCGGGACCCGTCGGGCCCCGACCCCGCTCGCCGGTTTTCACCACACCCCGCCAGGCTTGCAAGCGGGGTGGCAGATCACTGCTCGGTGAGCTTCTTGTACGCCTGCTCGAGGTCGTCGAGACCACCGATGGACAGGAACGCCTGCTCCGGGTAGTGGTCGAAGTCGCCCTTGCACAGCTTGTCGAAGGCCTCGATGGTCTCCTTCACCGAGACGAAGGAGCCCTCCTGGCCGGTGAACTGCTTCGCGACGAAGAAGTTCTGCGACAGGTAGCGCTGGATGCGACGCGCCCGCTGCACCGTCACCTTGTCCTCTTCGGACAGCTCGTCCATACCGAGGATGGCGATGATGTCCTGCAGCTCCTTGTACTTCTGCAGGATCCGCTTGACCTCCTGGGCCACGCGGTAGTGCTCCTCACCCACGACCGACGGGTCGAGAATGGTGGAGCTGGAGGTCAGCGGGTCGACCGCCGGGTAGATGCCCATCTGGGAGATCGGACGGGAAAGCTCCGTCGTCGCGTCCAGGTGGGCGAAGGTCGTCGCCGGGGCCGGGTCGGTGTAGTCGTCCGCCGGCACGTAGATCGCCTGCATCGAGGTGATCGAACGACCACGCGTCGAGGTGATGCGCTCCTGCAGCTCACCCATCTCGTCGGCCAGCGTCGGCTGGTAACCCACGGCCGAAGGCATGCGGCCCAGCAGGGTCGACACCTCCTGGCCGGCCTGGGTGAACCGGAAGATGTTGTCGATGAACAGCAGCACGTCCTGGTTCTGGACGTCGCGGAAGTACTCCGCCATCGTCAGAGCGGACAGCGCCACGCGCATACGGGTGCCCGGCGGCTCGTCCATCTGACCGAACACCAGCGCGGTGTCGGCCAGAACGCCGGACTCGTCCATCTCCACCCAGAGGTCGTTGCCCTCACGGGTGCGCTCGCCGACACCGGCGAACACGGAGGTACCACCGAAGTTCTTGGCGACTCGGCGAATCATCTCCTGGATCAGAACGGTCTTGCCGACGCCGGCACCACCGAACAGACCGATCTTGCCACCCTGCACGTACGGGGTGAGCAGGTCGATCACCTTGATGCCGGTCTCCAGCACCTCGGTCTTGCCCTCGAGCTGGTCGAAGGCCGGGGCCTTGCGGTGGATCTCCCAGCGCTCGGCGTCCGAGCCGTAGCCCGGCTCGTCCAGGCAGTGGCCCAGCGCGTTCCACACGTGGCCCTTGACCTTGTCGCCGACCGGGACGGAGATCGCCGAGCCGCTGTCCACGACGTTCACGCCGCGGACGAGGCCCTGGGTGGGCTGCATGGAGACCGTGCGCACCACGCTGTCACCCAGGTGCTGGGCGACCTCGAGCGTCAGCGTCTTGGCCATGCTCTCGGCCGTGATCTCGGCGGTCAGAGCGTTGTTCAGGTCCGGCACCTGGTCACGCGGGAACTCGACGTCCACGACCGGGCCGAGCACCCGGACGACGCGGCCCGTGCCAGTGCTGGTGGCAGTAGCAGCAGTCATGTCACTCACTTCCTGCGGACGAGAGCGCCTCGACACCGCCGACGATCTCGCTGATTTCCTGGGTGATCTGGGCCTGGCGGGCCTGGTTGGCCTCGCGGCTTAGGTTGCGGATCAACTCGTCCGCGTTGTCCGTCGCCGACTTCATGGCCGTCCGGCGAGCCGCGTGCTCCGACGCCGCCGAGTCCAGCAGGCCCGCGAACAGGCGGGTCTTGATGTACTTGGGCAGCAGGGCGGAGAACAGCGTCTCAGCGTCCGGCTCGAACTCGAAGACGGGCTTGAGCTTGCGCTCGTCGGTGTACTCGACCTCCAGCGGAGCGATCCGCCGGACCGCCGGCTTCTGGGTCAGCATCGACACGAAGTCGGTGCTGACCAGGTGGAGCTCGTCCACACCCAGCTTACCGTCCGGACCACCGTCGTCGAGGTAGTCGTCAGCGCCCGCCAGGAACGCCTTGACCAGGGTCTCGCCGACCTCGGAGGCGTTGGCGTACTCGGGCCGGTCGCTGAAACCGGACCAGCTCGCCTCGATCTCGCGCTGCCGGAACCGGTAGTACGACTCGCCCTTGCGGCCGATGACGTACAGCACCGGCTGCTTGCCCTGCTCGCGGAGCAGGGACTGCAGCTCCTCGGCCGCCTTGATGACGTTGGCGTTGTACCCGCCGCAGAAACCCCGGTCACTGGTCACGACCAGCACACCGGCCCGCTTGGGGTTGGTGCGCTCGGTCAGCAGCGGGTGGTCCAACGTGCTCACGTCAGCCAGCGCGGACAGGACGCTGGTGATCTCCTCGGCGTACGGCCGCGAAGCCTCGACCCTGGCCTGCGCCTTGGTGATGCGCGAGGTAGCGATCAGCTCCTGCGCCTTGGTGATCTTCCGGGTCGATTTCACCGACCGGATGCGATCCCGGAGTTCCCGAAGGGTTGCCATGGCTTAGCTGGTCACTCCTTCGGAGCCGGCTTGGCGACCTTGACGGTCTCCTGGCCGACCTCGTCGGCTGCCAGAGCCTCGGCGTCGGGCTCGCTCGGCGCGGTGGTGGCCGAACCGGTGAAGCTCTTCTTGAACTCCTCGACCGCGTCCACGATGACCTTCTCGGCGTCGGCCGACATCTTGCCGGTCTCGACGATGTCCTTGAGCGTGGTCTCGTGGTTGCGGCGCATGTGGGCCAGGAACTCGCTCTCGAAGCGACGCACGTCGGCGATCGCCACCGAGTCGAGGTGACCCTTGGTGGCGATGTAGAGCGACACGACCTCGTCCTCGACCGGAAGAGGCTCGCCCTGACCCTGCTTGAGGATCTCCATCAGGCGGGCACCGCGGTCCAGCTGGGCCTTGGAGGCGGCGTCCAGGTCCGAGGCGAAGGCCGAGAAGGCCTCCAGCTCGCGGTACTGGGCCAGGTCCAGACGCAGCGAACCGGTCACGCTCTTCATCGCCTTGATCTGCGCGGAACCACCGACACGCGACACCGAGATGCCGACGTCGATGGCGGGGCGCTGACCGGCGTTGAACATGTCCGACTGCAGGAAGCACTGGCCGTCGGTGATCGAGATGACGTTGGTCGGGATGTAGGCCGACACGTCGTTGGCCTTGGTCTCGATGATCGGCAGACCGGTCATCGAGCCCGCGCCCAGCTCGTCCGACAGCTTCGCGCAGCGCTCCAGCAGACGCGAGTGCAGGTAGAAGACGTCACCCGGGTAGGCCTCGCGACCCGGCGGACGACGCAGCAGCAGCGAGATCGCGCGGTAGGCCTCGGCCTGCTTGGTGAGGTCGTCGAAGATGATCAGGACGTGTTTGCCCTGGTACATCCAGTGCTGGCCGATGGCCGAACCGGTGTAGGGGGCCAGCCACTTCAGACCCGGGGAGTCCGAAGCCGGAGCGGCGACGATGGTGGTGTAGTCCATCGCACCGGCGTCCTCGAGGGACCGCTTCACACCGGCGATCGTGGAGCCCTTCTGGCCGATCGCGACGTAGATGCAGCGGACCTGCTTGGTCTCGTCGCCGGACTCCCAGTTCTTCTTCTGGTTGATGATCGTGTCGACCGCGACCGTGGTCTTGCCGGTCTTGCGGTCACCGATGATCAGCTGGCGCTGGCCGCGGCCGACCGGGGTCATCGAGTCGATGGCCTTGATGCCGGTCTGCATCGGCTCGCCGACGCCCTGCCGCTGCACGACCGTGGCGGCCTGCAGCTCCAGCGGACGCTGCTCCTCGGCAACGATCTCGCCGAGGCCGTCGATGGGCTCACCCAGCGGGTTCACCACGCGACCGAGGAACTTGTCGCCGACGGGGGTCGACAGGACCTTGCCGGTCCGCTTGACCTCCTGGCCTTCCTCGATCTTCTCGGACTCACCCAGGATGACCGCGCCGATCTCCTGAGCCTCCAGGTTCATCGCGACACCGTAGATGCCGCCGGGGAACTCCAGCAGTTCCTCGGTCATCACCGAAGGCAGGCCCTCGACACGGGCGATGCCGTCACCGGTCTCGGTGACGACCCCGACCTCCTCGCGGCTGACCTCCGGGGAGTAGCTGGAGACGTAATTCTCGATCGCACTGCGGATCTCGTCCGACGAGATCGTCAGCTCCGCCATGTCTCGTTCCTGCCCTCGGTTAGTTCTTGGAAGGGAGTTGGTGTTGCGCGCCGCGCGCCCGGCCCGGGAGCCGGGGCGCGGCGTCGGCATCAGTCGGCCAGGTCGCGCCGCAGCGTCTGCAGGCGTCCCGTCACGCTGCCGTCGATGACCTCGTCACCGACCTTGATCAGCAGCCCGCCCTCGACACCGGGATCGATCTCCAGGTGCAGAGCGATGGGACGGGCGTAGATCCGCTGCAGGGTGCGCGACAACCGGTCCTGCTGTTCCGCGCTGAGCGGGAAAGCGGAACGGATGTGCGCCACCGAGCGTTCCCGGCGCTTCGCCGACAGCTCGGCCAGCTCTTCCAGCCCCTCGCTGACCCGCCGGCCACGCGGCCGGGCCACGAGCTGCCGGACCAGTTCGAGGGTCACTGGTTCGACCTTGCCCTCGATGAGCCGATCCAGCACGGCGGTCTTGCCCGCCGGCTCCCCGGAGGGGTCCGACAGCAAGCGCTCCAGGTCGACCTCCGAGCCGATGATCCGGCCCAGCCGGAACAGCTCGTCCTCGACGGCGTCGAGGCGACCCGCCCGCTCGGCCTGCACCAGCAGCGCGGTGCGGGCCAGCTGCTCCAGCCCGCCGACCAGGTCGCTCGGGCTCGACCAGCGTGCGCGGACGGCTTCGACGATCACCGGCAGCGCCCGGGCGCCGACCTTGGACTCCAGCAACCCGCGGGCCAGGTTCTCCCTGGACTGCGCGTCGGTGGAGGCGTCGGCGAGCGCCCGCCGGAGCGTGGACTCACGGCCCAGCAGAGCGGCCACGCCGAACAGCTCGTCGGCGAGCCCGGTGATCTCCGCAGCCTGAGCCCCGTCAGTGGCCTGCAGCAACTGCAGCTGACTCGCTGCCATTGCCTCACGGCTCGCGGCGTTCACGAGGGTGCTCAACTCTCAGCGCCTTTCACTAGGTTCAGGGCTTGGCCGACTCGGCCGGGGCCGAGGTCGCGTCCAGCTCGTCGAGGAACCGGTCAACGGTGCCGCGACGACGCGCCTCGTCCTCCAGGGACTCGCCGACCACCCGGCTGGCCAGGTCGACCGCCTGACGTCCCAGGTCGGAACGCAGTTCGGCGACGATCTGAGCCCGCTGGTGCGCCAGCTGGGACTGGCCCTGGCTGACGATGCGGTCCGACTCGGTCTGAGCCTGAGTCCGCATCTCCTCCAGGATCTGCTGCCCCTCGGCACGGGCGTCGTCGCGAATGCGTGCGGCCTCGGCGCGAGCCTCGGCCAGCTGCGACTTGTACTGCTCCAGGGTCCGCTGTGCCTCGGCCTGCGCGGCCTCGGCCTTCGCGATCCCGCCCTCGATCCGCTCGCTGCGCTCCGCGTAGATCTTCTCGAAGCGCGGGACCGCGAACTTCCAGAGCACGAACAGCAGCAGCCCGAACGCGACGAGACCGACCACGATCTCCGCGGGCTCCGGGACGATCGGGTTGTGCTCGCCTTCAGCGGCGAGCAGCATCTGGGTCTTCACCACAACGTCTCCCAACGCGTTGAGCCGTCAGATGATCAGGCAGCCGACGCGATGAAGTAGACGACCAGACCGATCAGCGCGAGCACCTCGACCAGAACGAAGGAGATCCAGGCGATGCCCTGCAGCTGGCCCTGGGCCTCCGGCTGGCGGGCGGTGCCGTTGATGACGGCGGCCCAGATCAGACCCACGCCGATGCCCGGGCCGACGGCGCCGAGGCCGTAGCCGATCGCGGCGAGACCGGGGTTGATGTTGCCCGCAGCCTCAGCGGCCTGCGCGAGAACGATGTTGCTCACTTTCACTACCTTTCACTCGGTCCGCTTTATCTGGGCGGATCGACAGGTCCTTTTTCGGATCGGAAAGTCTTTGTCGTCGCCCGGTTTTTATTTGTGTCAGGCCCTCAGTGGCCTTCGGCCAGCGCTGCGCCGATGAAGTTGGCGGTCAGCAGGGCGAAGATGTAGGCCTGAAGCACCTGAATCAGGGCTTCGACAAAGGTCAGGGCGATAGCGAAGGCGAATGCCACCACGGAGATGGGCTTGAACGCCACGCTCGCCTCGAGGAGCAGGTACTCACCGCCGAGCGTGAACACCAGCAGGATGAGGTGTCCGGCGAACATCGCGGCGAACACTCGGACCGCCAGAGCGGCCGGCTGCGCGACGAACTTCTGCAGGAACTCGATGGGTGCCAGCAGAAGGTAGATCGGCTTCGGAACCCCGGGCGGGAACATGATGTGCTTGAAGTAGCCCAGGAAGCCGTGCCGGGCGAAGCCCACCCCGTGGAACACCACGTAGACCACGGCGGCCAGCGCGATCGGGAAACCGATCTTGGACATCGTGGGGAACTGGATGATCGGGATGATCCCGAAGAGGTTGTTCACCAGTACGAACGTGAACAGCGCGAAGATCAGCGGCACGAAAGGACGGAAGTCCTTGGCACCGATCTGCTCCCGGGCAATCTTGTTCCGGCTGAACTCGTAGGCGAACTCGGCCACGAACTGACCCTTGCCCGGAACCAGCTTGAGGTTTCGGGTGGCGATCAGGAAGTAGGCGCCCACGATGATCGCCGAAGCCACGACGAGAACCATCGGCTTGGTGACTCCGCCGGCGATCGGCGGGAGGAAAAAGCTATCGGCGCCCGGCGGCTGGAATGTTCCGCCTTCGGCCAGCATCAGCGCGCCCAACTGGGCTCCTTCCGGTTCTCCCGGCCGAACTTCACTCTTCCGGGGGAATCGTCACGTTTTGCACTTAACGTACCTGATACGCGATCCGGCACGCGGAGGGGCCCTCCCCACCCAGTGGTGTCTGAAGGCCGACCTTCTGGTGCCCTTCAACCCGCTGTGCAGGGAAGGCTTGCGGTCGAGACCTTACCAGCGGGTAAGTAGCCTACCGACATGCTGGTCGGCTACCCCTGCGATTGCACCCGTCCGCAGGTTCGGATTACGCCGTGAGAACGGTTCAGTTGGTCGGAATGATGGTCGGGATCTTGGTGCGCTTGAAGGCCACCACCTCAGCCCCCGCCCACACCATGACCGTGGCCAGCATCGTGAAGGCCAGCGATTCCCGGTGGATGGCGTCGATGCCTCCCAGCAACGTCATCACCACCAACAGCACCAACATCTTGCCGACATAACCACCGAGTGCGATGACCATCACAAATTGCGGGTTCATGCCTCCGGAGAACCGCATCAGCCAGATGGTCAGCAGCGAGGACCCGAACGCCACGACCCCACCGATCAGCGCTCCCACCAACCCGGGAACCCCGACCAGGACCGTCGCCACGATCGCCCCGAGGACCACAGTGGCCGCACCCGGCCACACCGCGGTGCGCAGCATCGCCGTGGCCAACCTGCGCACGACCTCGGCGTGCGGGTTCTCCGGCTCGGCCTGCTCGCCGGTGGCGGGCTCGGATGCTTCGCTCATCAGGACTCTCGATCGGCTCGGGTTCGCATGCGCGGAATCAACGAAATGATAGCGGCCAGCAGCACCGTCAATGCCACGACCCAGCCGACCACCCACGTGTTGAACAGCGTCAACGACACCGCACCGAAGGCGATCACCGCCGCCCACAGGTACATCAGCAGCACCGCGCGGCGCTGCGAGTGCCCGATTTCCAGCAGCCGGTGGTGCAGGTGCATCTTGTCGGCGTGGAACGGGCTCTTGCCCGCCTTCGTCCGCCGCACCACCGCCATGATCAGGTCCAGCAGCGGGACGAACAGCACCGCCGCGACCACCAGCAGCGGCGAGAGCAGCGCGATCGTGTCGCCCGGTCCGGAACCGGTGTAGATGATCCGGCCCGAGGCCGAGGTGCTCGCCGTCGCCAGCATGAGGCCGATCAGCATCGACCCGGAGTCGCCCATGAAGATCTTCGCGGGCTGGAAGTTGTGCGGCAGGAAACCCAGGCAGGCGCCTGCGATGGCGGCCGCGATCAGCGCCGGCGGGTAGGCGTTGACGTCGCCGTTCTGCCGGTCCAGCACGCTCAGGCAGAACACGAACGTCGCGGTCGCCGAGATCAACCCGATGCCCGAGGCCAGCCCGTCCAGACCGTCGACGAAGTTCATCGCGTTGATCATGGCCACGACCAGCAGCACCGTCAGCAGCTGACCCTGGTTGCTGCCCAGCACCAGCAGCTGACCGACGTGACCGTCCGTGCCGCCCCACGGCACCCAGAACACGAACCACTGCACACCGGAGAGCACCAGGATCCCGGCCGCGGTCACCTGCCCGGCCAGCTTCGTCAGCGAATCCAGCTCGAAGCGGTCGTCGAGCGCGCCCACCAGCACGATCAACCCGCCGGCGATGAGCACCGCCAGCGAATCCTTGGAGTAGGCGAAGCCGCGCGACAGCGCGGGCAGGTTCGCGGCCAGGAACGTCGCGGCCAGCACACCGCCGTACATCGCCACGCCGCCCATCCGCGGCATCGGCTTGACGTGCACGTCGCGGACCCGCGGGTAGGCGACCGCGCCCACCCGGATGGCCAGCAACCGGACGAGCCCGGTCAGCAGGAACGTGGTGACCGCCGCCGTGAGCATGACCAGCAGGTACTCACGAGCGGGCAGTCCGACCGGGGCGAAGGGTGCGTAGTCCATACCGGTGGCTCACCCGCGCTGCGGCGCGAAGTAGAAGTTCAGCCCCCAGGACGGAGTAATCAAACCCGGCGCTCCTCATCGCTTGAGAATCGCGGTCCCCTCAACGGCGTCGCCGCGGCGCACCGCGCCCGAGCGGCGAGACCGCCGCCCGCCCCGTCAGGGACGACTGGTCCGCGTTGTTTCCGCTGTAACGCTATCGATCCGCGCACCGGGACTTCTCACCGGTCCGCTTCGATCTCCACGCCCAGCACATCGGACAACTCCGCCCTGCTCACAGCGCCGTCGCGCAGCACCCGAGGGGTTGCCTGGGTGAGATCGACGATGGTCGAGGCCACCGCGTCCCCCGAAGGACCGCCGTCGAGGTACACCTGCACGCGGTCGCCCAGCTGCGCCTCGGCCTCCTCGGCGTTGGTGGCGGGCGGCTGACCAGTGTGGTTGGCGCTGGAGACGGCCATCGGGCCGACCTCGCGCAACAGGTCCAGCGCGACAGGGTGCAGCGGCATCCGCAGGTTCACGGTGCCCCGGGTCTCGCCCAGGTTCCAGTTCAGTGACGGTGCCTGCGGCAGGACCAGGGACAGCCCACCCGGCCAGAAGGCCTCGATGAGCGCGCGAGCCTGCTCCGGAACCGACATCACCAGCCCATCCACAGTGGACCAGGACCCCACGAGGACCGGAACGGGCATGTCCGGGCCCCGCCCCTTCGCCGCCAGGAGCGAACGCACGGCCTCGGCGTCGAAGGCGTCGGCGCCGATGCCGTAGACCGTGTCGGTCGGCAGCACGACGAGCCCGCCGGCGCGGACCGCGTTCGCCGCGGCGGCCAATCCCGCCTTGCGCTTGTCCGGACTGCTGCAGTCAAAAACGGTGCTCACTCCTCTCATCCTGGCACGCCACGCCGAGACCCCTTCAGGTGGTGCAGCAGATCACCATCTAGGAGCATCCTGACGAGTAACACCGGGGCATCGGCCCGAGATCAATTCGGGTGTGGCCGTGGACACGAAACGAGCCCGACCTCCCACGCGTCTGCCGGACACGGGCACCGACGAAGCACGGAAATGAGGAGAACACTGATGACCGCCCCACCCCAGGGTGTCGAGGTCGACCAGATCGAATTCCCGGCCGGCAAGGTCCGCTACTACAAGGCGGGAACCGACGGGCCACCGATCGTCCTGCTGCACGGCGGCGGACCCGACAACGCCCTGCTGAGCTGGCGGAACACCATCGGCGTTCTGGCCGCCGACCACCGCGTCTACGCCCCCGACCTGCCCGGTCAGGGCGGCAGCACCGAGTGGCGCGGACGAGGCAACCAGCGCACCTTCGAAGAGGTCCTGCGCTGGCTGCTCGACGCCTGGCGGATCCCCCAGGCCACCCTGGTCGGCCTGTCGATGGGCGGCAGCATCGCGGCCGGATTCACGCTGCGCCACCCCCAGCGGGTGCGCGCGCTCGCGCTGGTCGACAGCACCGGGATGCAGCACCGCATGCCGCACCACCTGGCGACCTACCTGCTGATGCGCACCGGGTTCAGCGGCCGGATGGCGGCCACGCTGCTGCGCAGCAACCGCTCCCTGGTGCGCTTCGCGCTCAACAAGGTGTTCTTCGCCGACGCCTCGTCGGTGCGGGACCTGGAGTCCATCGTCGACGAGGTCAGCGCCGAAGCCGCCGTCCGCCGCTCGGTCTTCGCCGACTGGCACGCCGACGCGATCAACCGCCGCTCGATGACCATCAACCACCTGCCCCAGCTCAACCGGATCACCTGCCCGGTCACGGTGATCCACGGGGAGAAGGACGCCCTGGTCCCGGTCGCCTCCGCCCAGGAAGTGGCGGGCACCATCCCGGGCGCGCAGCTGCGGGTCATGCCGCAAGCGGGCCACTGGCCGAACCGCGAACGGCCCACCGAGTTCAACGCGCTGCTCCGCGAGTTCGTCAACGCCATCAACACCCAGGCGATCGCCCCGCAGAAGGGGGCCACCGGCCCGGCCAAGCGGGATGAGAGCGCGGAGGCCCCGACGCACCGGCTGAAGGTCCCGAAGCCGGGCGAGTCCCCGAAGCCGGAGGACGCCCCCGGCACCGAGGACTCCCCCGCTGCGAAGGACGAGAGCGTCGACTCCCCGACCACGCTGCTGAAGGTCGGATCCGTCAGCACCGCTCCTGAATCCACGGAGTCCACCGAGTCCACTGAGGACACCGCGGGAACCGCCGAATCCGCGGAACCGGAGGGAACCGAGTCGTCGGAGGCGAAGCCCGCGGAGGAAACCAAGTCGCCGGAGGCAGAAACGGCGGAGGAAGCAGAGTCGACGAAGAGCGAGTCGGCGGATACCGAATCGACGGAGAGCGAGTCGACGGAGGAGAAGTCCGACGATGCCGTCTCCCCGGAGAAGCCTGCCGACGACAGCGCCGAGACCGCAGACGCCGAGAAGAAGGCCACCACCGACGCACCGACCCGCTTCCTGAAGGTCGGCTCGGAACCGGCGACCCCGGCCGAAGACGAAGAGGCAGGAGCCAAGACCGAGAAGCCCGACGAGACGTCCTCGGACAAGACCTCAGAGGACGACGAGAAGCCGAAGAAGGACGATTCCCAGGGCACCGGCGACAAGCCCGCGACCTGAGCAAGGGAACCTTCCGCTCACCAGAGGCCCCTGTCCATCACCGGGAATCCGCTCCCCGATGGGCAGGGGCCCTTCTCATCGCGAGGAAGGGAACCTTCCTGTCACTCCGGGTGGGTGCGGCGGGCAGTCGCGAAGCGGGGGCGGCCGGCGAGGTCCGGGTGTTCCTGGACCTCGGTCAGGACCCTGCGGGCGCGCAGCAGCGCGGGCACCGAACCGCCGTGGGTGTCGTCGTGCTCGATCGCCACGCCGCCGCCCGGTTTGAGCAGCCGGGCCGCGCAGGCCACCACGTGGCGGACGACGTCGAGCCCGTCCCGGCCGCCGAAGACGGCCTCGTGCGGGTCGTGGTTGCGGACCTCCGGCGGGACCGGGGTTCCGTCCGGGACGTACGGCGGGTTGCAGACGACCAGGTCGACCATGCCCTCCAACTCCATGAACAGCATGGGGTCGGTGACGTCACCGGAGTAGAGGCCGATCGGGGTGTCCCCCGCCTCCGACCGCAGACCGGCGTTGCGGCGGGCCCATGCCAGGGCAGCTGGGTCCTTCTCGACCGCGTGCACGCACGCGTCCGGGCGGGCGTGCGCCAACGCCAGGGCGAGCGCCCCCGAACCCGAGCACAGATCGACGATCGTGGGCCGCTCGACGCCGTCCACGACACCGACGCCCCACTCGACCAGCAGCTCCGTCTCCGGGCGGGGCACGAACACGCCGGGCCCGACCTCCAGGTCCACGCCGCCCAGGTGGGCGCGACCGGTCAGGTGCTGCAGCGGGACGCGGGCGGCGCGCTGGCCCACCAGTTCCTGCAGAGCCTCCACGACCGGCGGGTCGACCAGGGGAACCATCATGAGCTTGGTGCGCTCGACGCCGAGCAGATGCGCGGCGAGAAGCTCGGCGTCGGCGCGCGGACTACCCACGCCCGCCGCCGCGAGAGTGCGCTCGGCCTCCAGAATCGCCAAGCGCAGTGGCTGTCGGGTCACGTCGGTCAGCTTAGAGCGCAAGGCGCTCGTTGCGATCGGCAGCGAGCAGCGCGTCGAGCACCGCGTCCAGGTCGCCGTCGAGAACGTGGTCGAGGTTGTACGCCTTGTAGTTGACCCGGTGGTCCGAAATCCGGTTCTCCGGGAAGTTGTAGGTGCGGATGCGCTCCGAGCGGTCCACCGTGCGGACCTGGCTGCGACGGGTCTCCGACGCCTCGCGCTCGGCCTCTTCCTCGGCTGCCGCCTGCAGCCGGGCCTTGAGCACCTGGATGGCGCGCAGCTTGTTCTGCAGCTGCGACTTCTCGTTCTGGCAGGACACCACGATGCCCGTCGGCAGGTGGGTGATGCGCACCGCCGAGTCCGTGGTGTTCACGCTCTGGCCACCAGGCCCGGAGGACCGGTACACGTCGATGCGCAGGTCCTTCTCGTCGACCTCGACCTCGACCTCTTCGGGTTCGGGGTAGACCAGGACACCGGCCGCGGAGGTGTGCACGCGCCCTTGGGACTCGGTGACCGGCACGCGCTGCACGCGGTGCACGCCACCTTCGAACTTCATCTTCGACCACACGCCGTCAGGGCTGTTGTCGCCCGCCTTGGCCTTGAGCGCGACGGTGGCGTCCTTGTAGCCGCCGAGATCGGATTCGGTGGCATCGAGAACCTCGGCGCGCCAGCCGCGGCGCTCGGCGAAGCGCAGGTACATGCGCAGCAGGTCGCCGGCGAACAGCGCGGACTCCTCGCCGCCCTCACCGGACTTGACCTCCAGCACCACGTCGGAACCGTCGTGCGGGTCGCGCGGCAGCAGCAGCTCGGTGAGCTTGTCCTCCAGCTCGGGGATGCGCTCGGCGAGCCGCTCGGCCTCCTCGGCGAACCCCTCGTCCTCGGTGGCCAGCTCCTGCGCGGTCTCCAGGTCGGAGCGGATCTCGTCCAGCTCGCGCGAGGTGCGCACGATGGGGGTGAGCTCGGCGTAGCGGCGGCCGAGCTTGCGGGCGTTCGCCTGGTCGACGTGCACGCTCGGGTCGGCCAGCCGCTTCTCCAGATCGTCGTACTCGGCCAGCAGACCTTCGAGCTTCGATGTCTCCACGGGGCGACCCTTTTCCTGACGGCTGTGAAGTGGGACGAAGCCGCCCCGGTCGAGACGGCCCTCACGCAAAGACGGCGCCCGCCCTCACGCGTGATGCGGAGAGCGGGCGCCGTCGGCGCAGCTACTTCTTGCGCTTGCCGTAACGGGCCTCGAAGCGGGCCACGCGGCCACCGGTGTCCAGGATCTTCTGCTTGCCCGTGTAGAACGGGTGGCAGTTCGAGCAGACCTCAACGGTGATCTGACCGCTCTTGCGGGTGCTGTGGGTGGTGAAGCTGTTGCCACAACCGCAGTTAACCTGCGTCACCACGTACTCGGGGTGGATGCCACTCTTCAACGGCTTTTCCTCTCAACTTGGCCGCCGGGTCCACGCGCCCATCGCAGCGTGGTGAACCGGGACCGGAACCAGCCTTCAATTGTGCCAGACCACGGCACGCGACCTGCAACGCAGGTGTTCGGAGCAGTATTCCCGGAGCCGTTCGTCGCACCAGTGCGACCGCCCGGCGCAGCAGAGCAACCGCCCGCCGAGACCCGGCGCACCCGAGATGCACAACCCGGTGAACACCGTTCATTATTTGCGCGTGTTGTTCTGCGCCGTGCTGGGGAAGCTCACGATCCGGTCGTGGGTGTCCCTCCCTCTGCTCTTCTTGGGCAGCGCCACCGGCGTCGCCGCGCTGATCGACCTGCTGGCGTTGCGGCGCGAGCTGACGCTGCAGAGCGAGCTGTCGCTGTCGGCCCCGCTGCTGTTCGGCTTCGCCGCCGGTCTGGCGCTGTTCAGCGCCGACCAGGTGCAGTGGCGCTTCCGCTGGCAGCGGCTGAGCCTGCGCATCGCCTACCCCCTGGCGATGGTCGCGTGCGCGATCGCCCTGGACGCCCTCACGCTCCCGATCGGCGCCGCCCTGATCATCGGACCGATCGCAGCGGTACTCCTCGGAGCGATGCTGAAGCGCACTGCCGATGCGCGCGACGAGGCCGACTACCTCACCTCGTGAGCTCCTCGGCACCGGCGAGCAAGGGAACCTTCCTGTCACCGCGCCACCGAGCCGAGCCTTGCATGGGAACTTTCCCGCCACCGAGCCACTGAGCCCGAGCTGAGCGAGGGAACCTTCCTGTCACTTCCCACGCAAAGAGCAGGGCCCGCACCACTCGGGTGCGGGCCCTGCTCTCCGGTCGGGACGAACGATCAGTCGTCGTCCTTGCCCGGGGTGGTCTTGGCGACCTGCATCAGGAACTCGATGTTGGTGCGCGACTTGCGCAACCGGTCCTGCAGGAGTTCCAGAGCCTGCTGCGCGTCGAGGGCGGAGAGCACCCGGCGCAGCTTGTGCGTGACGGCCAGCTCGTCCGAGGACAGCAGGATCTCGTCCTTGCGGGTGCTGGAGGAGTCCACGTCGACCGCGGGGAACAGCCGCTTGTCGGCGAGCTTGCGGTCCAGCTTGAGCTCCGCGTTACCGGTGCCCTTGAACTCCTCGAAGATGACCGTGTCCATGGTCGAACCGGTCTCCACCAGCGCCGTGGCGAAGATGGTCAGCGAGCCGCCGTTCTCGATGTTGCGAGCCGCGCCCAGGAACCGCTTCGGCGGGTACAGGGCGGTGGAGTCGACACCACCGGACAGGATTCGCCCGGATGCCGGGGCCGCCAGGTTGTAGGCGCGGCCCAGACGGGTGATCGAGTCCAGCAGCACGACGACGTCGTGGCCCATCTCCACCAGGCGCTTGGCGCGCTCGATGGACAGCTCGGCGACCGTGGTGTGGTCCGACGGCGGGCGGTCGAAGGTGGAGGCGATGACCTCACCCTTGACCGAGCGCTGCATGTCGGTGACCTCTTCCGGACGCTCGTCGGCCAGGACGACCATCAGGTGGCACTCGGGGTTGTTCGTGGTGATCGCGTTGGCGATCGCCTGCAGCACCATCGTCTTACCGGCCTTGGGCGGCGAGACGATCAGCGCGCGCTGCCCCTTGCCGACGGGCATCACCAGGTCGATGATCCGGCCGGTCAGGTTCTGCGGCTCGGTCTCCAGGCGCAGCCGCTCGTTCGGGTACAGCGGCGTCAGCTTGTGGAACTCGGAGCGGCTCTTGGCCGCTTCCGGCTCCAGGCCGTTGATGGAGTCCACCCGCACCAGCGGGTTGAACTTCTGCCGCTGCTGCTCGCCCTCGCGAGGCTGCTTGATGACGCCCTTGATCGCGTCACCGCGGCGCAGACCGTACTTGCGCACCAGCGACAGCGAGACGTAGACGTCGTTCTGGCCGGCCAGGTAGCCGGAGGTGCGCACGAAGGCGTAGTTCTCCAGCACGTCGAGGATGCCGGCGACGGGCAGCAGGACGTCGTCCTCGCGGACCTCCGGCTCACCGCCTTCGCCACGACCGCGGTTGCGGCGGCGGTCGCGGAAGCGACGGCCACCTCGGCCCCGGCGACCGCCCTCGTCGTCATCGTCCTGCCGGTTGTCCCGATCCTGACGATCCTGACGGTTGCTGTCCCGGTCCTGACGGTCCTGACGGTTGTTGTCCCGGTCCTGCCGGTTGTTCTCGGACTTGCGCTCGGCGTTGCCGCCGCCGCGCTGGTCGTCGGCACCGCCCGACTCGGTGCCCGCGTTGTTGCGCCCGCTGGAACGGCGACGGCGGTTGTTGCCGCGACGATTGTCGTCGTCACCGCCGCTTTCGCCGGACTGCCGCCGGGTGCGGGTGCGCGTGGGGGCGGAGCCGTTGTTGTTCGGCTCGGCCGCGGTGTCGCGCGAGGCGTTGTCGCCCTCGTTGCTGGTGCTGTCGAGGGTCGGCTGACTTCCCTTGGCGGGGGATTCTTCGCTGCGCACCTGCGCCTTCTTCGCGGTCGAGCGGGTTCGCGGCGCAGTGCTGCCGCCGCCCTGCTTCTCCTTGATGGCGGCGATCAGGTCGCCCTTGCGGAGGCCCCCGGTCTCGATCCCCAGTTCCCCCGCGAGTTGGCGCAGCTCGGCAAGAACCATGCCGGAGAGTCCGCCACGTCGCCGCGGAGTGCCGTTGGCCTCGGCGTCCTGCTGGCCAGCAGATGAGGTGCCGTTGGCGGCCTCGCTGCTCAACAGTTCGGTGTTGCTCACGAATGTCCTTCCTGACCGGACCGCGCCTCCTACGCGACCCAGCGGATTGCCCGCCCGCTCGTTTGAGTGCGGACGGCCGGTATGTGCTACCAGCCCTTTCGCCGGTCGGATTCGCCCCTCGGACGCAGCATTACCGACTTCGACGTTGGCTCGGGGAACCAGCAGCACCGGGCAGTGGGAGGCACCCGGCTCGCGTGGTCCATGTGCGACGCATCCACTCCGATCCACACGTGCCGATGCACGTCCTGCCGCCTCGTTCCAGGAATCCCCGACTCTCGGATTGCCCCGGTGGTGAACCGGGAAACTTCAGGATCCGGGTCGGCGTCATGGTCACCTTGGGAGGCCACACCGTGGAACTTAAGGCCCCCACCCCGACATCGGCAACGGATTGGCGCCGATGATCCCGAAGCGAACTCACTTTGAGTTGACAACTCCTGCCTCGGTCACCGCGGTCGCCAGACCCACCTCAGTTGATCTTCACCCGTGTCGGGCGGAGTCCAATTCACAGCGGGAGATGCGCCCCGGAAAACGATGTTCCGGGCACGGCACCGGCCCTAGGCGCGGTGACTGATTGACCTTGAGGGTAGACGCCCCGTAGTTCGGGTGCAACAACCCCCTGGGCGTGTGGCGCCCTTGCAGATCGTGCCGTCGACATTCAGCGAAACGAAGGCCCCCGGAAGCGGGCGCGATCCTCGAGCTCGAAGATCAGGTCCGCCTAGTTTCCTCCGGCGCCTCGCACAGCCGGATCGTCGGCGACACTTCCTTTCTACCACTTCTCGCGAAACCGCCGCGCCCGGGGTCGGTGAACTGCGCATTTCCGCTCGGCGCACAGTCCGGGCACGGCGGCTCAACAGGAGATGACCGGCGCGCGGAATCAGCTCTCGACGTGCGTCCGGACGCCTGCGCGATCGACCGGGAGGTCCAGCGCCTTGAACCCGTCCGGGGCAACCTCGTGCGCGTTCGCGTTCTTGCTCGGCAGCGCCAGAACGGTCGGTCCCGCGCCGGACACGGCCGCCGCGATCCCCTCGGCTCGCAGCGCGCGCACCAGCGCGACGGTCTCCGGCCACGCCGATTCGCGGTAGTCCTGGTGCAGCCGGTCATCGGTCGCGGCCAGCAGCAGCGACGGATCCCGGGTGATCGCGTGCACGGCGAGCGCCGCACGACCTGCCGCGAACGCCGCGTCAGCGTGCGGAACCCGCTCCGGCAGCAGCCCGCGAGTCACGTTCGTCGCCGATTCCCCTTGCGGCACAAAGGCGACCGGCGACACGTCCGGATGCGCCGGAACGCTCACCGCGCGGAATCGGTCGGATTCCCTCCAGGCGACGACGAAATCGCCGAGCATGCTCGCCGCCACGTTGTCGGCGTGCCCCTCGCGCACCGCCGCCAGGTGCAGCGCGCGCTCGACGTTCTCCGCTGCCCGCACGTCGATTCCCGCCAGACCGTGCGCAATGGCGATGCCGGCGACGATGGCCGCCGCGGAAGAACCCAGCCCCCGCGAATGCGGAATGTTGTTCTCGCAGTGCAGATCGAGCGCGGGAAGGTCCGCGATCCCCAGCTCCGCCAGGGTGTCGTGCACGACCCGGACGACGAGGTGCCGCTCGTCGGTGGGCAGCATCCCCGCGCCCTGCCCGGCCACCGACACCGTCGCGGTGCCGGGCGGGCCGTCGATCACGCGCGCGAAGACCGTGTCGTGCAAGGACAACGCCATGCCCAGCGCGTCGAATCCGGAGCCGAGGTTCGCCGTCGACGCGGGAACCTCGACCCGGATCGTCCGCGCCGGGAGCGAGCTCAACGCAGCTCCAGGGCGTCGGCGACCGCGCTCGGGTCGACCGGCAGCGGCTCGACCTCGACCATGCCCGCCAGCGCGGTGTCGGGGTCCTTCAACCCGTGACCGGTGACGGTGCAGACGACGACCGAGCCCTTCGGCAGGCTTCCGTCGGCGGAACTGGCCAGCAGGCCCGCCACGCTCGAGGCCGACGCGGGCTCGACGAACACGCCCTCCCGACCCGCGAGAACCCGGTAGGCGTTGAGGATCTCCTCGTCCGTCACCGCCGAGAAGAGGCCGTTCGAGGCGTCCTTGGCCTTGACCGCGCCCTGCCAGGAAGCCGGGCTGCCGACGCGGATCGCGGTCGCGATCGTCTCGGGCTCGGCGACAGGCTGACCGTGCACCAGCGGCGCGGCACCCGCGGCCTGGAAGCCGAACATCCGCGGCAGCGAGTCGGTGATCCCGTCGCGGTGGTACTCGGTGTAGCCCTTCCAGTAGGCCGTGATGTTGCCGGCGTTGCCGACCGGCAGGCAGTGGATGTCGGGGGCGCGGCCGAGCACGTCGCAGATCTCGAACGACGCGGTCTTCTGGCCCTCCAGGCGGACCGGGTTGACCGAGTTGACCAGCGTGACCGGGTGCTCCGCTGCGGTCTTGCGGGCCAGCTCCAGGCAGTCGTCGAAGTTGCCCTGCACCTGCAGGATCTTGGCGCCGTGCACCACGGCCTGGGCGAGCTTGCCCAGCGCGATCTTGCCCCGGGGCACCAGCACCGCGGAGGTCAGCCCCGCGCGGGCGGCGTAGGCCGCGGCCGAAGCCGAGGTGTTGCCGGTGGAGGCGCAGATGACGGCCTTGCTGCCCTCGGCGAGCGCGTGGGTGATGGCCACCGTCATGCCGCGGTCCTTGAACGAACCGGTCGGGTTGGCGCCCTCGACCTTGAGGTAGACGGTGCACCCCGTCTGCTCGGACAGGTACGGCGCGGGCACCAAGGGGGTGTTGCCCTCCTGCAGGGTCACGACGTGCGCCCCGTCGGGAACCTCCACCCGGTCCCGGTAGGCCTCGATCAGGCCTGGCCACCCGGCCCCGGACCGCGTCGGAGCACTCTGGATGTTCGTCACGTCGGTTCACCTTCCACGCGCATCACGCTGACCACTTCGCGCACAATCGGGAGCTGCGCGATCTTGTCCACTGTGGACGAAAGTGCCGCGTCGGGGGCGGTGTGCGTGACCACCACGAGGCTGGCCTCCGCACCTCTGCCCTGCTGACGCACCACCGAAATGCTCACATCGTGCTCGTTGAACGTCGCCGCGACCTGCGAGAGCACACCAGGTTTGTCGGCCACGTCGAGGCTGATGTGGTAGCGGGTCGGGGTCTTGCCCATCGGCTGGACCGGCAGCTGGGCGTGCGCGGACTCCCGCGGCCCCTTGCCCTTCACGACCAGGTTCCGGGCGACCGCCACGAGGTCCCCCAGCACCGCGCTCGCCGTCGGAGCACCCCCGGCGCCCTGCCCGTAGAACATCAGCTGACCGGCGGCCTCTGCCTCCACGAACACCGCGTTGAACGCCCCGCCGACACCGGCCAGCGGGTGGCTGCGCGGGATCATCGCCGGGTGCACGCGCGCCGACACCGACTCGGTGCCGTCCTCGTCGATCACCCGCTCGCAGATCGCCAGCAGCTTCACCGTGCGATCGAGGGTCGCCGCCGCCGCGATGTCGCCCGGGGTGACCGCGGAGATCCCCTCCCGGTGCACATCGCTGGCCGTCACGCGCGTGTGGAAGGCCAGCGACGCGAGGATGGCGGCCTTCGCCGCGGCGTCGAAGCCGTCCACGTCCGCCGTCGGATCCGCCTCCGCGTAGCCCAGGCGCCCGGCCTCGTCGAGGGTCTCCGAGTAGCCGGCACCGGTGGAGTCCATCGCCGACAGGATGTAGTTCGTCGTGCCGTTGACGATGCCCATGACCCGGTTGATCCGGTCACCGGCCAACGACTCGCGCAGCGGACGCAGCAGCGGAATGGCTCCCGCCACGGCGGCCTCGAAGTAGATGTCGGTGCCCGCCTCGTCGGCAGCCGCGTACAGCTCCGAGCCGTGCTCGGCCAGCAGCGCCTTGTTCGCCGTGACCACCGACTTGCCCGAACGCAGCGCGGTGAGCAGCAGCGAACGGGCCGGCTCGATGCCGCCGATGAGCTCGACGACGACATCGACGTCACCCTCCACCAACGCCTGGGCATCGGTGGTCAACAAGTTCTCGGGCACCTCGGGATGCTTGTGCGGGCGCCGCACCGCGACGCCGGTGACCAGCATCGGGGCCCCAGTGCGCGCCGCGAATTCCTCCGGTTGATCCTGCAGCAGCCGCAGCACCTCGGTGCCCACGGTGCCGCAGCCCAACAGCGCGACCCTGATCGGTTCACGGTCCCGGATCACTCACACCTCCAGCCGGAGCAGGTCGTCCTCGGTCTCCCTGCGCAGCAACAATCGCGCTTGACCAGCGCGAACCGCAACCACCGGCGGCTTGGGCAGGCGGTTGTAGTTGCTGGCCATCACGTAGCAGTACGCCCCGGTGGCGGCCACCGCGAGCAGGTCTCCCGGAGCAATGTCCTCTGGAAGCCAGCAATCGCGCACCACTACGTCACCGGATTCACAGTGCTTGCCCACGATGCGGGACAGAACCGGCTCCGCTTCAGCCGAACGCGACACCAATCGGCTGTCGTAGACCGCGTCGTAGAGCGAGGTGCGGATGTTGTCGCTCATCCCGCCGTCAACGCTGACGTAACGGCGCTCGACGTCGGCTCCCAGCGCGACGTCCTTGATCGTGCCCACCTCGTAGACGGTGATCATGCTCGGGCCGACGATGGCGCGCCCCGGCTCCACCGCGATCTTGGGAACCGGAAGACCGGCGTTGTCGGCTTCCTTGCCCACGATCTCGAACAGCCGGGTGGCCAGCTGCGACGGAGGCATCGGGTCGTCGTCCGGGGTGTAGGCGATGCCCAGACCGCCACCGAGGTCCACGGTGTCGGCCGAGGCCAGCGCCTCCTCGCCGTGCTCCTCGCGCAGCTCGGCCAGCAGCCGCACCACCCGGTGCGCGGCCAGCTCGAAACCGTCCACCTCGAAGATCTGCGAACCGATGTGGCTGTGCAGACCGGCCAGCTCCAGCGAATCGGCCTTGAGCACCCGGGCCACGGCCTCGGCGGCCTGCCCCGCGGCCAGCGAGAACCCGAACTTCTGGTCCTCGTGCGCGGTGGCGATGAACTCGTGGGTGTGCGCCTCGACGCCGACGGTGACGCGCACCAGCACCCGCTGCCGGGCGCCGCGCTGGGTGGCGATGTGGTCGAGCCGGGCGATCTCGTGGAAGGAGTCCAGCACCACCGAGCCGACCCCGGCCTCCACGGCCGCGGTCAGTTCGGCGACGGACTTGTTGTTGCCGTGGAACGTGATGCGCTCAGCCGGGAACCCCGCGCGCAGCGCCACGGCGAGCTCGCCGCCGCTGCACACGTCCAGGCTCAGCCCCTCCTCGGCGACCCAGCGGGCCACCTCGGTGCACAGGAACGCCTTGGACGCGTAGTGCACGGCGGACGGGTCGCCGAACGCCTCGGCGTAGTCGCGGGCGCGGGACCGGAAGTCGTCCTCGTCGAGCACGAACAGCGGCGTGCCGTACTGCTCGGCGAGTTCCCGCACGTCCAAGCCGGCGACGCGGACGACGCCGTCAGCGCCGCGCTCGCTGTTGCGCGGCCACACCTGGGGGTGCAGCTCATCGATCTCCCCGGAACTCGCCGGAGACGGTCCTGCGGTGTTGCCGGGTGGCACGACATCGGCGTGCCGAGGCCCGGCGGGATGGGCGCGCATGTTGACAAAGCTCCTTCGCGCAGCCTGCCGCTGGACAGGCGGTGAGATCAGGCAGCACGGCACCCTCCTCGTCGAGGGCGAGCCGTCCGCCTGCGATTACATCTGTTCCGGCGCGCTCACGCCGAGCAGGCCCAGACCGTTGGCCAGCACCTGGCGGGTGGCCTCGCACAGCTGCAGCCGGGCGATGGTCAGCGGGTTGGCCTGGTCGTCACCGGGCTGCAGCACGCGGCACGCGTCGTAGAACTTGTGGTACGCGCTGGCCACGTCCTCCAGGTAACGAGCCACCCGGTGCGGTTCGCGCAGCTGGGCGGCCGAGCGCACCACGCGGGGGAACTCGCCCAGGGTGCGGATCAGGTCGCCCTCACGTTCGTGGGTGAGCAGCGACAGGTCGGCATTCTCCACGGATCCCCGCTCGATGCCCAGGGACGTGGCGTTGCGCTGCAGCGACGACAACCGGGCGTGCGCGTACTGCACGTAGAAGACCGGGTTCTCGTTGGTGCGCTTGCTGATCAGGTCCAGGTCGATGTCCACCGCGGAGTCCACCGAGGAGCGGATCAGCGAGTAGCGCGCGGCATCCACGCCCACGGCCTCGACGAGGTCCTCGAGGGTGACCACGGTGCCGTTGCGCTTGCTCATGCGGACCGGTTTGCCGTCGCGCATCAGGTTCACCATCTGGCCGATCAGCACCTCGACCACGGACGGGTCGTCACCGAGCGCCGCGGCGGCGGCCTTGAGCCGGGCGATGTAGCCGTGGTGGTCGGCACCGAGCATGTAGATGCACAGGTCGAAGCCGCGGGACCGCTTGTCGCGCAAGTAGGCGATGTCGCCGGCGATGTAGGCCGGATCGCCGTCGCTCTTGATGACGACCCGGTCCTTGTCGTCGCCGTACTCGGTGGAGCGCAGCCACCAGGCGCCGTCGGTGTAGTAGAGGTGATCGGAGGCCTTGAGCTGCTCGACGCAGGTCTCGACCTGGCCGGAGCTGTGCAGCGAGTCCTCGTGGAAGTAGACGTCGAAGACGGTGCCGAAGTCGTTCAGGCTCTGCTTGATCTCTTCGAACATCAAACCGACGCCAACGCGGCGGAAGGTCTCGTTCCGCTCGTCGTCGGGCTTGTCCAGCACGCCCGGCTCCGCCTTGAGGACCTGCTCGGCGATCTCGCCGATGTAGCCGCCGCCGTAGCCGTCCTCCGGGGCGGGCTCACCCTTGGCCCCGGCGATGAGGGACCGGACGAAGCGATCGATCTGCGCACCGGCGTCGTTGAAGTAGTACTCGCGGGTCACCTCGGCGCCCTGAGCGGAGAGCACCCGTCCCAGCGCATCGCCCGCGGCCGCCCAGCGGGTGCCGCCGAGGTGGATGGGGCCGGTCGGGTTGGCCGAGACGAATTCCAGGTTCACCTTCAGGCCGTTGTAGAGCTCACCCTTGCCGTACTCGGCACCGCTGCCCAGCGCTTCGCGCACGATCTGGGCCTGGGCGTCGGGCGCGAGCCGCAGGTTCAGGAAGCCGGGACCGGCGACATCGGCCACGTCGATGGCGTCCTGGCTGGTCAGCGCCTCGGCGAGCCAGGTGGCGAGATCGCGCGGAGCCACTCCTGCCTTCTTGGCGACCTGCATCGCGATGTTGGTCGCGTAGTCGCCGTGCTCCGGGTTTCGCGGGCGCTCGACGGTGACCGCCTCAGGCAGCACCGACGTGTCCAGCCCACGGGCGGAGAGCACGTCGACGGCGGTGTTGCGGACCAGTTCAGCGAGCGCGGCAGGAGTCACCCTGTGAAGTTTAGGGATCCTTCCACCCAGTTCAGACGCCGGGTGCCGCCCACTCCGTGGACTCGCTGGGGGCCGTTCGGCCCAGCGGGATTGCGCGCCGCGCGCGAGGCGACCACGGGGCGTGATCGAAGCGTTGTCTGTGTGTGAGAACGTGTGGTGGCGAGCATTTGCCTATCGGCACACCGCCACACGGGCAATCTCTACACTGGCGGGCGCTGTCCCCCGGTTCTGGCGAGACGAGGTTTGCGAGCAGCATGGCTAAGAACAAAGCGGTGCGCGGCGCCGCCGTGGTGAACCAACGGTCCATCCCGTGGATGCTGGTCTCCGGGGTGACGGTGGTCGCGGTGTTCGCGGCGGTGATCTTCGGATACGCCTACACCCGGTGGTCGGATCAGGCCGCGACGCGCGATGCGCAGGCAGCCGCGGAGAAGGCCACCGAGGCGTTCAAGCCTTCGCCGCAGAACCCCGACCCGTCGAAGGGGATCCCCGGGGTCGTCACCGCTCAGTACGAGGGTCAGCAGCACGTGACCCCGAGCCAGCGCGTCGCCTACGACAAGAACCCGCCGTTCGGCGGCCCGCACGACGGCGTCTGGGCCGACTGCACCGGTGTGGTCTACCCGCAGGCGGTGCGCACCGAGAACATGGTCCACTCGCTGGAGCACGGCGCGGTCTGGATCGCCTACAACCCGGACAAGGTCGACGAGGCCGGCCTAGACCGCCTCAAGGTCCGCGCCCAGGGCAAGCCGTACACGATGCTGTCGCCGTACCCGGGCCTGGACAAGCCGATCTCGCTGCAGTCGTGGGGTCACCAGCTCAAGGTCGACAGCGCCGACGACCCGCGGATCGACCAGTTCATCACCGCGCTGCGCCTGAACAACAACGGCGTGTACCCCGAGGTCGGCGGCTCCTGCCAGGCCTACCCGGGCGCGTTCGACACCAACAACCCGCCGAAGTTCGACGCGACGCCGCCCGGCCCGGATGCGGTCACCATGGACGGCAAGGGCGCGAACGCCGGCTCCGGCCAAATGGGCCAGTGAGCTCGTTGCCCCAGGCACGACGCGTTTCGCAGGTCATCGTCGCCATCGTGGCGGCCTTCTCCCTGCTGCTGTTGGGGGCGGCGCTCGGACTGCTGATCCGGGTGCCGTCCTTCGACAGCGCGGAGCCCGAGGCCACGGCGGTCGACGTCGGGTTCTCGCAGGACATGAGCGTCCACCACCAGCAGGCGGTGACCATGGCGACGCTGGCGCGGGAACGCGCCGATGACGTCGCCACCCGACAGCTCGCCTTCGACATCGAGACCAATCAGCGCGACCAGATCGGCCGCATGCAGGGCTGGTTGGGCATCTGGAACCAGCCGGCCCAGGCGACGGGGCCGGTCATGCAGTGGATGACCGAGAGCACCGGCCACCAGCACGGCGCCGCCCCGATGCCGATGCCGATGTCCGGCGGCGCCTTGATGCCGGGCATGGCCACCAGCGAGGAACTCTCCCGGCTCGGCACGCTTCGAGGCCCGGAGTTCGACGTCTACTTCCTGCAGCTGATGTTGCGCCACCACCAGGGTGGAGCTCCGATGGCCGAGTACGGCGCGACGCACGCCGCCGTCCCCGCGGTCCGCGCCCTGGCGAAGAACATGCTCGGCTCCCAGGGCAGCGAGATGGAGCTGATGAAGACCATGCTCAGCCAGCGCGGCGCGAAGCCGCTGGCGTGAGCACGGGAACCTTCCGCTCACCCTGAGCCGGCGGCCCGCAGCCGTTCACCAGGTCAGCTCCTGGCAGCGTCGAGCGCATTCGGCGGGCTCGACCTGCAGGGTCGCGTGCTCGATCCGGTAGCGCTCCGACAGCAACCGCTGCGCGGCGGTGAGGACACCACCGTGGTCGGCGTCGGGTCCTGCTGTCAGGTGAGCGGAGGCGACCTCCATGCCCGAGGTCAGCGTCCACACGTGCAGGTCGTGAACCTCCGTGACCGACGGGAGCGCGGCCAGATCGCTGCGCATCGCCTGCACGTCGAGATCTTCGGGAGCCTGCTGCACCAGGATCCGCAGCGCTTGGCGGGCGAGCGTGAAGGTTCGGGGCAGGACGAAGAGCCCGACGCCGACGGCGATGATCGGGTCGGCGAGGTACCAGCCGAACGCCCAGGTCACGAAGCCGCCGACGAGCACACCGGCCGAGCCGATGGTGTCGGCGAGGACTTCCAGGTAGGCGCCGCGCACGTTGAGGCTTTCGCCCGCACCCTTGCGCAGCAGCGCGAACACGACGAGGTTGGCCAGCAGACCCGCGGCCGCGGTGACCATCATCGGCAGGCCGGCGACCTCCTGCGGATCTCGGAACCGCTCCACGGATTCGAACAGGATGTAGCCGGCGACGCCGAACAGCAGCACGGCGTTGGCCAGCGCGGCGAGGACTTCGACGCGGTAGAGGCCGAAGGTGCGCTTGTTGCCCGCGGGACGTCGAGCGGCGGTGATCGCGGCCAGCGCCATCCCCACGCCCAGGACGTCGGTGAGCATGTGCCCTGCGTCGGACAGCAGGGCGAGCGACGACGTCAGCCACCCGACGACGGCTTCGAGCACGAAGAAGGCGAGCAGCACGCCGAAGGCGATGGACAGCCTGGTCACGTAGCGGCCGGACGCGTGGACCGCATCCGCCGCGGATCCGTGCCCATGACCGTGCCCCATCTCTTCGCCTCCTCACATCCAGGTCAGATACATAGCAAAGTATGCATGATTTGGAGCGCGGGACGAAAGCGCCCTGCAACCCAGATCACCACCCGCCCGCCTCGGGTGCGGTGACAGGAAGGTTCCCAAGCGCCCATCCGCCGGCAACTCCCAGATGAACACCGTCGAGGCGCAGCAACCCACCCCGCCCCAAACACGCGTGCAGCGTGCGATAAGCTATCGATCGTCCGCAGCGACGAGCCCTCGTAGCTCAGTGGATAGAGCACTGCCCTCCGGAGGCAGGTGTCACAGGTTCGAATCCTGTCGAGGGCGCATTCGAAGGACAAGCAAAACCGCCCCTGGCCAGTAAAAACAAGGCCAGGGGCGGTTTTGTGCATCGGCCACTGTCGGTACGTGTCTGCCGTTCTCAGCCGATGGTTGAAAGACGCAGGAAGACTGGAAGCTGCTCCCGCACATGATCCGATGGTGGCCTTGGGATGTCAGTTCATGATCAGATCTTCCGGGACCGGGTCGTCGGTTTCCATCGCCGCGAAGAGCCGCAGCGCCTTCTCCCCGTCCCACCGGCTGGCCGTGGCGTCGGTGACTGGAACCGTCGTCGTCACCACGCCGCCTGAGGACATGCCGCGCATCGCCCAACCCAGCGACAGCAGGTCACCCGGACCGTCCGAGTCGAGCATCGTCAACGCACCCGCACCCTCGTCCGCCAGCGCGTACGCACGGAACGGGTTGATCAGGGTGGTGATGCTCGACGCCTCGGCGGCCAGGGCGCCGATGAACTTGCGCTGGTTGGCGACCCGGTCCAGGTCCGATCGCGGGGTCGCGTCGCTGTAGCGCATTCGCACGAACGTGAGGGCGTCCGGGCCGTTCAACGTCTGGCAGCCGGCTGGGAGGGTTTGACCTGTCTTGACCTCGTGCATGTCCTGGTCCAGGCACATCTCGACGCCGCCGACCGCTTCGACGAGACCCGCGAAGCCACCGAACCCGACCTCGGCGTAGTGGTCGATGCGCAACCCGGTCGCCTGCTCCACCGTCTGCGCCAGCAGCCGCGGGCCGCCGACGGCGAACGCCTCGTTGATCATCGTCCGGCCCTGCCCCGGGACCGGCACCCGCGAATCGCGCGGGATGCTGATCAACGTGGGGGTCGTGGAGTTGTCCGGCAGGTGCGCGAGCAGGATCGTGTCCGTGCGCTGCCCGTCCGCATCTCCCACGTGCAGGCCGGCCGCCGTCTCCGGATCCAGCCCTTCCCGACTGTCCGAGCCCACGACCAACCAGTTCGTACCCGCGGCCGCCTCCGGTCGGCCCGGATAGTCCGGGAAGGCATCGACCCGGCGGACCGACGAGCCGACGTGGAACCAGAGCCAGCCGGCGAACACCACCGGCAGCACCACCACGGCCACCAGCAGAGGAACCACACGCCCCTTCCAGCCCCGCCTCGGCGCCCGGCCCGCCCCCCTCTCACCGGGTGCGGCTGCGCATTCCAGTCGCGCCGGATCTTATGAGCGTTCATATCAATGAAGACGCCCCGGCTGGCCGGAGGTTGTCCGCTCCGCACGACGAGCCCTCGCAGCTCAGTGGAGAGAGCACTGGTCTCCGGAAAGGTGTGTCGCAGGTTCGAATTCGCCGAGGACGCACTGTGTCGAGGGCACTTCAGCGAGACGAAGAGATCCGCCCCTGAACGATGTTTCCATCCGTTCAGGGGCGGATCTCCTTTGCGCCCACCGATCAGCGCCTTCCGCGCCGGGCCGGATCAGGAATCGAAGTCGACGGTGAGCACGTCGCTGACCGGGACGGACTGGCAGGTCAGGACGAACCCTTCGGCCACTTCCGCTTCTTCCAGCGCGAAATTGCGGCGCATGTCGACCTCTCCCTCGGTGACCTTCGCCCGGCAGGTGCCGCAGACACCGCCCTTGCAGGCGAACGGGAGGTCGGGCCTCGCCTTCTGGGCTCCGTCGAGAACCGATGTCTCCCGCGACAACGCGGTGGTCGTGCGCCGGCCGTCGAGGACGATGGTGGCCTCGGTGGTCTCCCCCGACGGCGCCGCGTCGATGTGCTTCACAGGTTCCGGGGGCACGTCGTCGACGTAGAACAGCTCCCGGTGAATGCGCTGGTCGGCCACACCGAGTTCTCCCAGCAGCTGCTGCGCTCCGGTGACCATGCCGAACGGCCCGCACAGCCACCACTCGTCGACGTCACCGACCTCGGGCACCAGCGCCATCAGCGCGCGCAGCTTCTCCTCGTCGAGACGTCCGGTGAACAGGTCCGCCTCCCGCGGTTCGCGGGAGAGAACGTGCACCAGCTCCAAGCGCTCGGGATAGCGGTCCTTCAGATCGGCGAGCTCATCGGCGAACATCACCGTGTCGGTGCGGCGGTTGCCGTAGACGACGGTCGCGGTGGCTGAAGGGTCCCGAAGAACCGTCGCCGCGATCGACAGCAGCGGAGTGATGCCCGATCCGGCGCCGATCAGCACGTGATGCCCCGGTACCGACTTCGGGCTGAACGCCCCGGTCGGGGCACCCACCTCGATCTCGTCGCCGGGGCGAACGTCGTTGACCAGCCAGGTGGAGAACAACCCGTCGGGGACCTCACGCACCCCGATGCGCGGAGAGCTCCCTTCGGCCGAGCAGATCGAGTACGACCGCCGCTCTTCTCGTCCGTCGATCACGCGACGCAACGTCAGCGACTGACCGGCCCGGAAGTCGTAGGTGCCGGCGAGCTCTGGTGGCACGGAGAAGGTGACCGCGACGGCGTCGTCGCACAGCCTGCTGACCTCTGCGACGGTCAGCGTGTGGAATTCGCCCCGCACCCGGGACTTGGTAGACGCGGTCACCTCAGATCTCCTTGACGTGTTCGAACGGTTCGTCGCACGACCGGCAACGGCGCATCGCCTTGCACGCGGTGGCTCCGAACTCCGACAGCAGTTCGGTGTCCGCCGCGCCGCAGCGCGGGCAGGGAACCTTCCGCTCAGGCGGGTGGAGCGACAACGGCACCGGACCGGGACCGCGTGCGGGGACCCCGCCAGGTGGTGCGATGCCGGCTTCTGCGAGCTTGCGTCGACCCTGCTCGCTGATCCAGTCCGAGCTCCACGACGGCTGCAGCACGGTGCTCACCTCGACTCGGGCGAACCCCGCTCCCTGCAACGCGTGGACCAAGTCGTCGCGCATCGTGTCCATGGCCGGGCAGCCGCTGTAGGTGGGCGTGATGGACACCTTCACCGCACCGTCCTGTTCGGACACCTCGCGCAGCACACCGAGGTCGGCGAGCGTGAGCATCGGCAGCTCGGGATCGCAGACGGTCTCCGCGACGGCTCTGGCGGTCACCACGTCGCCTCCGGGTGCGCTCGGGCGACGCTCTGCAACTCCGCGACGAGGTATCCCATCGCTTCGGTGTGCCGACCGTGCCTGCCGGTTCCGCCGGCTACTCCTGCCTTGCCCGGGACGTCGGGGCGTTCCAGCGTCGCGGCCTGGAACACCTGCGCGAGCACGCCGTCGAACTCCTCGCGCACCGCAGCAGGATCGACCGCGATACCGGCTTCCACCAGGCGGGTTTCGACCTCGTGCGCGGTGAACAGCTCGTCCACGTACGGCCACACGGCGGTCAAGGCCTCCCGCATGCGCTCGCGGGAGAAGTCCGTGCCATCGCCCAGGCGAACCGCCCATTGAGCCGCGTAGTCGCGGTGGTAGGTCAGCTCCTTCACGCCCTTGTCGGCGATGGCGGCGAGCACCGGGTCGCCGGAGGTGGTCAGCCGCTGGAACACCGCGAGCCGCCACGTGGACAGCACCAGCAGCACGGCGATGAGTTGCCCGAAGTCGCCGCGTTCCAGCTCCGCGAGCCGCACGTTGCGGAACTGGTCCTCGTCGCGGAAGAACGCGTAGTCGTCCTCACCACGTCCGCTGCCGTCGGCCTTGCCCGCCCGGGCCAGCAGGAGCCTGGCCTGCCCCAGGAGATCCAGGCCGATGTTGGCGATGGCGACCTCGTCCTCGAGTTCGGGGGCGAAGGTGCACCACTGCTGCAGCCGGTGCGACAGGATCAGCGCGTCGTCACCCAGCATCAGGCAGTACGCGGCCAGATCCGAACCGTCCACACCGGACGGCACCGAGGTGTCGACCCCTGCCAGCGGGTCTTCGAACCCGCTGCCGAAAGCCCAGCGCGAATCGTCGTGCGCGTCGATGAGTGCCTCGTAGGCGTTGTCAAAGGACATCGTCGGCTCACATGTGGGGAACGTTGTCGGGAATGTCGTAGAAGGTGGGGTGCCGGTAGACCTTGTCCCCCGAGGGATCGAAGAAGGGATCCTTCTCGTCAGGGCTGGATGCCGTGATCGCGGACGACTTCACCACCCAGATGCTCACGCCCTCGTTGCGCCGCGTGTAGAGGTCGCGCGCGTGGTGCACGGCCATCTCGTCGTCGGCGGCGCGAAGCGACCCGACGTGCACGTGGTTCAAGCCCCGCTTGCCGCGCACGAAAACCTCGTAGAGGGGCAGTTCACTCCGGCTCATGCCTTCGCCTCCGTCATCTTGCGCGCGTGCGCGGCTGCCGCCTCGCGCACCCATTCGCCGTCCTCGTGGGCCTTGCGGCGCCGGGCGACCCGTTCGGTGTTGCACGGCCCGTTGCCCTTGATGACCTGCTTGAGCTCGTTCCAGTCGACCTCGCCGAAGTCGTAGTGCTCGCGTTCGGCGTTCCACTCCAGGTCGGGGTCCGGCAGGGTCACGCCGAGCACCTCTGCCTGCGGGACGGTCATGTCGACGAAGCGTTGCCGCAGCTCATCATTGGTGTGCCGCTTGATCTTCCAGAGCATCGACTGCTCGGTGTGCGACGATTCGGCGTCCGGCGGGCCGAACATCATCAGCGACGGCCACCAGAAGCGGTTCACCGCGTCCTGGACCATGTCCCGCTGCGCCTGGGTTCCCTTCATCATCGTCATCAGCAGTTCGTAGCCCTGCCTCTGGTGAAAGGACTCCTCCTTGCAGATCCGGATCATCGCCCTGGCGTAGGGGCCGTAGCTGGAGCGGCACAGCGGCACCTGGTTGCAGATCGCCGCGCCGTCGACGAGCCAGCCGATGACGCCGACGTCGGCGAACGACAACGTCGGGTAGTTGAAGATCGACGAGTACTTCTGCCGACCGGTGATGAGCTTCTCGGTCAGGTCCTGCCGGTCACCACCGAGCGTCTCCGCCGCGGAGTACAGGTACAGCCCGTGCCCCGCCTCGTCCTGGACCTTCGCCAGCAGGATCGCCTTGCGGCGCAGCGAAGGTGCCCGCGTGATCCAGTTGCCCTCGGGCTGCATGCCGATGATCTCGGAATGCGCGTGCTGGGCGATCTGGCGGACCATGGTCTTGCGGTAGCCGTCGGGCAGCCAGTCCCGCGGTTCGAGCCGCTGGTCCTTGTCGATGGTGCGCTCGAAGTGCTCCTCGAGTTCCTGGTCGGACAACGTTGCTGTCATCGCTTCTCCTTGGACACCAGGGTGAGCACGTCGTACTTGGCGACGGATTCCTGGTCGTCGTTGGTCACGTCGGCGTCCCAGCGGACTTCGCCGTAGTCGGCGTTCTCGCGGGGCGTGATCTGCTTGCAGGTCAAGGTCACGGTCAGCGCGTCACCGGGCTTGACGGGCGTGAGGAACCGCAGGTTCTCCAGTCCGTAGTTCGCCAGCACCGGTCCGGGCTCAGGCGACACGAACAGGCCCGCGGCGAAGGAGACGACCAGGTATCCGTGCGCGACGATGCCGCCGAACAGCGGGTTCTCCCGGGCTGCGTCTTCGTCGGTGTGCGCGTAGAAGGTGTCGCCGGTGAACTCCGCGAAGTGTGCGACGTCCGCATCGGTGACCTGGCGCGGACCGGCCACCACCGAGTCGCCGATCTTCAGCTCGGCCAGCGACTTCCGGAACGGGTGGACGCCGTCGGTGGCACGAGGGGCTCCTTCCACCCATCGTCCGGTGACCTGGGACAGCACCGCTGGGCTGCCCTGCACCGCCGTGCGCTGCATGTGGTGGAGGACGCCGCGAATGCCGCCCATCTCCTCTCCACCGCCGGCGCGGCCGGGACCGCCGTGCACGAGCGCCGGCATCGGCGAGCCGTGTCCGGTGGACTCCTTCGCGTCATCCGCGTCGAGCACCAGCAGTCGGCCGTGCCACGGCGCGACACCGAGCACGACGTCGCGGGCGAACTGCGCATCCCCGCTGACCACGGAGCCAGCCAGGCTCCCCTGCCCGCGCGCGGCGTAATCGACGACCTGCTCCACGGAGGTGTAGGGCATGAGCGTCGACACGGGCCCGAACGCCTCCACCTCGTGAGGTTCCGCTCGATCGGGGTCCGCCTTGAGCAGCACCGGTGAGATGAAGGCTCCCTTTTCGGCATCGGCGTCGATCACCTCGACCTGCTCCGGGTCGCCGAAGACGATGTTGCCCGCACCCTGCAACGCCTTCAGTGACCGGCGGACCTCCTCGCGCTGTTCGAGGCTCGCCAGGGCGCCCATGCGGACGTCAGCGTTGGCCGGATTTCCGATCTTGATCTTCGCCAGGCGCTCGCCGGCCGCCTCGGCAACGTCGTCGAGCAGCTCCGCCGGGACGAACGCCCTCCGGATCGCGGTGCACTTCTGGCCTGCCTTGACGGTCATCTCGGTGACCAGCTGCTTGACGAAGAGGTCGAATTCCGCGGTCCCCGGCTTGGCATCCGGGCCGAGGATCGAGCAGTTGAGCGAGTCGGCCTCGGCGTTGAAGCGCACCGAGTTGCGCACGATGACCGGGTGGGCGCGGAGCTTCTGCGCGGTGGAGGCCGAGCCGGTGAACGACACCAGGTCCTGCCCGGTCACGTGGTCGAGAAGGTCCCCTGCGCTTCCGCTGATCAGCTGCAGCGACCCTTCGGGAATGAGTCCGGACTCCACGATCAGCTCGACGAGCTTCTCGGTGAGGTAGGCGGTCTGGCTGGCCGGCTTGATCAGGCTGGGCACGCCTGCGAGGAAGGCCGGGGCGAACTTCTCCAGCGGCCCCCACGCGGGGAAGTTGAAGGCGTTGATCTGCACTGCGACGCCGCGCAGCGGGGTGGCGATGTGCTGGCCGAGGAAGGTGCCGCCCTTGCTGAGCGGTTCGACGTTCCCATCGACGTAGACGGTGTCGTTGGGCAGTTCCCGCCGCCCCTTGCTGGAGTAGGAGAAGAGGACCCCGATCCCGCCGTCGATGTCGAACTTGGAGTCTCCGAGGGTCGCGCCGGTCTTGGCCGACAGCTCGTAGAGCTCTTCGCGGTGCTCGCGGAGGTGCGAGGCCAACACTTTGAGCAGGGCTGCGCGTTGGTGGAAGGTCAGTTCCCTCAGCGCCGGCCCGCCGACCGTGCGTCCGTGTTCGAGCGCTGCGGCCATGTCGATGCCGGCGGAGCTGATCCGCGCGATCTCGGCGCCCGTGACGGCGTCGTGCAGTGGTGCGCCTTCGCCTTCGCCCACCCTCCAGCCGCCACTGGTGTAGCTGCGCAGAACCTTGCTCGCACCTTGAGCCATCGTGCCTCGCCCTCCAGAATTACTAACCGAACGGTCGGGAATTAATGCTAGCGCGCAACGCCGGGGAGCGAAAGTGGCAAGGGCCCGATCCACCCCACCCGGGCGGAGGATGCGAGCAAGGCCGCCTTCCGCTCAACGACCCCGAGAGGCGCGAAGAAGGTTCCCTTGTGCAGGTCTCGCCCAGCAGCCCTGCCGGACTCCTCGTGCAGCCCACGACCGAGCACACGCGCTTACGCTGAGCTCATGCCGCAGGTGGATGCGACGACCGGGGCCGGCGTTTCCGGATGGAGTTCGTCCGATAGCGCCGGCCTTGACATCCGTTTACGCACTGACTTTTACTTGAGCAGATTTATTTACCGTCCATTCGGTCAGTAAGAAGGCGGTGCAACTCGGTGTCACGCTCGGCGAACCGACTCAGCGACTCCACGAGGACCATGCTCGAATCCGACGTCGCCTCGACGTCGCTGGGCATCGTCGTGACCTCAGCGCACGACGGCAGCGCGGTCGCCCGTATGCGGGTGACCGAGCAGATGGTCAACGGGCACGACATCACGCACGGCGGTTACGTCTTCCTGCTCGCCGACACGACATTCGCAGCCGCGTGCAACAGCCACGGGCCCGTCACCGTCGCCGCCGGCGCGGAGATCTCGTTCGTCACGAGCGCGTTCCTCGGAGACGAGCTGGTGGCCACCGCGCAAGAACGAACTCGATACGGCCGAAACGGCATCTACGACGTCACGGTGCACCGGGACACCCCTGCCGGGCCAGAGGTCGTCGCGGAGTTCCGCGGCCGCAGCCGGACCGTCGGCCAGATCAAGCGTTGAGGAGTCCCTCCCCATGACGACCACGCACAACGAAGTGCCGAGCGCCCGCCGTCTTGGCGCCGCACCGCCGATCGACGACCTCTCGTCGGCCGAACGGCTGAGCACCGACGAACTTCGCGCCCTGCAGCTCGAGCGCCTGCAGTGGACGCTGCACCACGCCTACGCGAACGTTCCCTTCTACCGCAGGAAGTTCGACGACGCGGGCGTGCACCCGGACGACTGCCGAGAACTGGGCGACCTCGAGAAGTTCCCCTTCACCACCAAGCAGGACCTGCGCGACAACTACCCCTTCGGCATGTTCGCCGTTGCGCAGGAGCAGGTCCGCCGGGTGCACGCCTCCAGCGGAACGACCGGCAAACCGACGGTCGTGGGCTACACCGAATCCGACCTCGACGTGTGGGCCACCGTGGTCGCGAGGTCGATCTTCGCCGCCGGCGGACGCCCCGGGCACAAGGTGCACATCTCCTACGGGTACGGGCTGTTCACCGGAGGCCTCGGCGCCCACTACGGAGCCGAGAAGCTCGGGATGACGGTCGTTCCGGCTTCCGGCGGCATGACCGCACGGCAAGCGCAGATCATCAACGACTTCCGTCCCGAGATCATCATGGTGACGCCGTCGTACATGCTGACGCTCCTCGACGAGTTCGAGCGTCAGGGGATCGATCCGCGCAGCACTTCCCTCAAGGTCGGGATCTTCGGCGCCGAACCGTGGACCGAGCAGATGCGCCGCGAGATCGAGGAACGCGCCGACATCGACGCGGTCGACATCTACGGCCTCTCGGAGGTGATGGGACCCGGCGTCGCACAGGAAGCGGTCGAGACCAAGGACGGCCTGCACATTTGGGAGGACCACTTTTACCCCGAGGTCGTCGACCCGATCGACGACCTGCCGCTGCCCGACGGGACGACCGGGGAGCTCCTGTTCACCTCGCTGACCAAGGAAGCGCTGCCGATCATCCGGTACCGGACGCGCGACCTGACCGCGCTGCGACCGGGCACGGCACGACCGGCCTTCCGACGAATGGACAAGGTGACCGGGCGCAGCGACGACATGATCATCCTGCGCGGGGTCAACGTCTTCCCGACTCAGATCGAGGAGATCGTGCTCGGCACCGCCGACCTGTCGCCGCACTTCCAGCTCAAGCTCACCCGCCAGGACCGGATGGACCAGCTGACCGTGCTGGTCGAGGCCCTTCCCGAGACCACCTCGGCGCGGCGCGAGAAAGCACCGGTGGAGATCGCGGAGAAGGTCAAGGACGGTGTCGGCGTGAGCGTCGGAGTGGAGATCGTCGAGCCAGGCTCCCTCGAGCGCTCGGTGGGCAAGCTCCGCCGGGTCATCGACCAACGCCCTCGCGACTGAAACGACTTGCGATAATGCGCTCATGACCGAACCGCCCAGCACCCGTGCGACCAGACGCGGTCGCCCCGGCTACGACCTGGAGTCCTTGCTCACGGTTGCGGTCAAGCTGTTCAACGAACGCGGCTACGACGGCACCAGCATGGAGGATCTGTCGCGCAAGCTGCAGATCACCAAGTCCGCGATCTACCACCACGTGCGCAGCAAGGACGAACTGCTGCGGCTCGCGGTCAACCGAGGACTGGACGGGTTGTTCGCCGAGGCGGACAAGCTGGAGACCATCGACGGCCGCGCCATCGACAAGCTCGAATACCTGGTGCGGGCCAGCGTCGGCGTGCTCGTCGATCAACTGCCCTTCGTGACCCTGCTGCTGCGGATTCGCGGCAACACCAAGGTCGAGAAGGCTGCGCTGGCCCGCCGCCGGGAGTTCGACCAGATCGTCGCCGACCTGGTCAGCAAAGCCGCCGCCGACGGCGACCTCCGCCCGGACGTCGACCCGGCGACCGCGGCACGCCTGCTGTTCGGCATGGTCAACTCGCTCGTCGAGTGGTATCGGCCGCGTCAGGGCGCCGACGCGGAGACGCTGGCCGACACCGTCGCAGCGGTCGCATTCGACGGGCTCCGCGTCCGCCAGCAGGACTGATCAGCGCGACCGGGAGATCACCCGGTGCGCTCGTCGAGCTCGTAGAAGTCGTTGATGTGACCGCGCAGCAGCTCAACGGCGCGTGCGCCGTCGCGGGACTCGATCGCTTGAAGGATCGCGCGGTGTTCACGCCGCACGTGCCGCGAGGTGTCCCGCCAATCGTCCCTGCGGTCGTACACTTCGACCATCTGACGTTGGATCGCCGTGCGCAGCGACCCCATCATGTGCGCGGCCAGCGAATTGCCGGCGGACTCGGCGATCCGGACGTGGAACTCGGTGTCCAGGGCGTTGAAGTCGCGCGCGGTGAGGTGCGGGGAGTCCATCTCGTCGAGAATCGCGCGCAAAGCCCGGTGATCGGCGGGAGTGGCGTGGCGAGCCGCCTCCAGCAGCGCCCACTCCTCCAGTACCAGCCGGGTCCGCAGCACTTCGGCGTCGTTGAAGTGACCGAGCGTCAGCTGCATCTTCAGCAGCGTTGAGAAACCGGTGCCGGGGTGGCCGAGGAACACGCACCCGCCGTCAGGGCCGCGGCCAGGTCGCACGTCGACGATCCCGAGCGCTTCGAGCACGCGCAGCGCTTCCCGCAGCGACGGCCGGCTGACCCCGAGGAGCTGCGCGAACTCTCGCTCGCTGGGAAGGCGGTCGCCGGGGGCGAGACGCCCGTCGAGAATGCGCTGCTCGATCTGCGCCATGACCTGTTCGTAGGTCCGGACCTTGCGCACCGGCTCCCACGAGCTCTGGGTCGCGGAACTCATGCCACTCCTCCCTGTCCGACTCGGTCACCTGGCCGACCCACCATACGTCGCATACTGCTCAAAATGGGTGTCTTGCAGGACCGCGAGAGGGCTCGATCCGGGCCGGTTCGAAGCCCAGAGCACGGGAACCTTCCTGCCGGGGAAGTGACAGGAAGGTTCCCATGCGCGGTACGGCCGATCAAGAGGCTCCGATGCCGGTCAGCGACCGGACCTCCATCTCGTCAGTGCGGTCCTCTCCTTCGCGCTCACCGAGCAAGGTGCCGATGTAGCCGAACAGGAACGACGCCGGGATCGACACCAGGCCGGGGTTGTTCAGCGGGAACCAGGCGAAGTCGATTCCGGGCACGATCGAGGTCGGGGTTCCCGAAACCACCGGCGAGAAGATCACCAGGAGCAGGCAGATGCCCAGGCCGCCGTAGATCCCCCACAAGGTCCCCCGCGTGTTGAACCGCCGCCAGTACAGCGAGTAGAGCAAGGTCGACAGGTTCGCCGACGCGGCGAAGGCGAACGCCAGCGACACCAGGAACGCGAGGTTCTGCCCGTTGACCAGGATGCCGCCGATGATCGAGGTGGCACCGATGATCAGGGCCGTCAGCCGCGCCACCCTGATCTCGGCCTCCGGCTCGGCCTGCCCACGCTTGAAGACGTTGGCGTACACGTCGTGGGCGAAGGATGCCGATGCGGTCAGGGTCAGACCCGCGACCACGGCGAGGATCGTGGCGAAAGCGACCGCTGCGACCACTCCCAGCAGCACCGTTCCACCGATCTTGTAAGCCAGCAGCGGGGCCGCTGAGTTCTCGCCGCCAGGGGCGGCCAGGATCGAATCCGTGCCGCTGATCGCCCCCGCGCCGTAGCCGATCACCAACGTGCACAGGTAGAACACCGACATCGTGACGGTCGCCCACACCACGGAACGCCTGGCCTGCATGGCGTTGGGCACCGTGTAGAAGCGCATCAGCACGTGCGGCAGACCGGCGACACCGAAGATCAGCGCCAAGGACAGCGAGACGAAGTCGAGCTTGGTGGTCTCGCTCTTCCCGTACTGGGCTCCCGGGGAGAAGATCCGCTCACCGAGCGGGTTCTTCTCGGCGGCGTGCTGCAGCAACGAGGTGATGCTGAACCCGAACTTGCCCATCAGGAACAGCGTCATGAGCGCGACGCACAGCATCAGGGCGACCGCCTTGATGATCTGCACCCAGGTGGTTCCCTTCATCCCACCCACGAGCACGTAGACGATCATCAGCGCACCGACGGCGGCGATCACCAGAGCTTGGCCGACCGCGCTGTGCACGTCGAGCAGCAGCGCCACCAGGCTTCCTGCGCCTGCGATCTGCGCGATCATGTAGATGAAGGAGATCACGAGGGTCGACACGGCTGCGGCGGCGCGCACCGGGCGCTGCTTCATGCGGTAGCTGAGCACGTCGCCCATGGTGAATCGGCCTGTGTTGCGCAGGAGTTCTGCGACCAGGAGCAGGTTCACCAGCCACCCGACCAGGAACCCGATCGAGTAGAGGAAGCCGTCGTATCCGTGCACGGCGATGGCGCCCGCGATGCCGAGGAACGAAGCGGCTGACAGGAAGTCTCCCGACAGGGCGATGCCGTTCTGCGCACCGGTGAATTGCGAGCCCGCCGCGAAGTAGTCGGTGGTGGTCCCCGTGCTGCTCACCCGGTAGACGATGAACAGCGTGAGCAGCACGAACGCCGCGAAGATGCTGATGTTGAGCATCGGGTTGGTGTCCATCAGGGCCGCTCCTGTCCGGTGGCGTTGCGGTAGAGCTCAGCGGCGCGGGGGTCGATCTCCTTGGCGGCGTAGCGCAGGTAGAGGGCCGTGATGACGAGGGTGCTGACGAACTGGCCGATGCCGAGCACGAGTCCGATGTTGACGGCGCCGAACAGCCGGATCCCCATGAAATCGGGGAAGTACGCGGCGAGCACGACGTAGCCGACGTACCAGACCACGAACACGAGGGTCATCGGGAACGTGAACCTGCGTAGTTTGCCGCGCAATTCGCGGAAATCGGCACTGCGAGCGATGCCGGGAAAGTCGGGGCCCGCGTCGCCGGGAACCGGGAGATCGGTGCGCCTGGCGGATTTGTCGATTTGGCCGAAGGTCGCTTCGGTTTGTCGAGATGGCGACGGGGGTTGGGTGGCGTTGCGCATGCATCCTTCCAAGCAATCGGACATCACATCGACGTGTTCTGCGCCGATGCCGCAAAGTCCCCCAACTTCGTCCGAACTCCCGCAGCTGTTTGCGATCTTCCTTGATCTCGAATTCCCCAGGAGTCGGTGACCGCACGACTTGCGATGCCAACCAGGGCGGGAGTCTAACGATCATTCCGCTTCACCTGGACCACAGCAGCGACACACCACACCAACTGATGAATCCATCGATCACTAACCGTGATTGAACCTGGCGGGAAGCCATACCGCCCAGAGGGCGGAACGGAGCCGGGCCACCCCGCAAAAAGGAGCCGAGCGGGGCCATTTTCGCTGATCAACCGACTGGTTAGGCGAGGGTAACACGGGATGACCATGGGTACATTCCCACTGCATTCGACCCCTTTGTCACCCAGCCGGAGAGATTCTCTCCATCGGGTGACTAAAGCGCATCCCGCCTTCGCGGCAATGAACACGATCAGTGTCCAATGCGCCCAACGAGCCCCCGCGCACCCGTGAAGATGATCTCCATCGACCCGAATGCACTGGTCAGAGCGTTGAATTCAAAACAGATAGTAGATCATTCCGGTGAGGTAGTGTTCTGCACGCCGACGACCGGTAAGAACTCATTCGATGCCACCGCGATCACCCCCGACATCGCAGGTACTTCGAATACCGCCGTCGAGACCGCACGGCCACCCGCGAAAACCCCCGAAACGCAGGCAGCGCCGCCAACCACGAATGACCTGCCGCGCACACCCCGAGGCGGGCCGGCCTGCCCACCACACGAACGCGCAGTTGGCGATGAAAGCTTCGACCGCGCGGGAAAGGACTGCGTCGTGAGCAGCGGAGTAGAAGACCCGCCCGCGAACGCGACCCGGGCATCCATGTGGTCGCGCGCCACGTCCCGAATCATCACGTGGCACAACTGGAAGCTCCCGGTCAAGATCGCCGCCGTCGTGCTGGTCCCGGTCATCTTCGCGATCGTGCTGGGCGTCCTCCAGATTCGCGGTCAGATCACCGAAGCCAGCAACTACGAGCAGATGGACCGCGTCGTCTCCGCCGGCCGCGCTGTGCGCACCGCCGTCGACAGGTTGCAGGAAGAACGCAGCCAATCCGCCGAATTCCTCGTTCGCGGCCAGGTGACCGACGCCGACATCAGGAACCGGTTCGCCGCCTCCGACAAAGCACTGGCGGAAACCCAACGCCTGCTGGACGCCGCGCCGGACAGCGACGCCGTTCGGTACGCCAAGCAGGAGACCGAACGGCAGTCGACCGAGCTCGACCCGATCCGCAAGCTCGTGCTCGGCGGACGCGTCGACCCCGGCGTCACCGCCAACTCCTACACCGAGCTCATCGACGTGATGCTCGCGCTCGACCGGACGCTGATCAGCCAGATCTCGTCCTCGGAGCTGGTGGCCACCGCCACCACCGTGCACGAGCTCGCCAAGATCAGCGAAGAGGTGCAGCTGCAACAGGCCCTGGTGCTCACCGGCCTGGCCCGCGACGATTTCACCAGCGACAACCTCGCCCGCCTGGCCGCGAGCGAAGCCCGCCGCACCGCAGCGGTCAAGGAGTTCCGCGCCGCAGCCGACCCGCAGCAGCGCATCCGCTACGACCAGCTCTACTCCAACCCCCAGGTGCCGGCGCGGGAAACCTCGGTCCAGCTGGCGATGGCCGAGCAGAACAACACCCGATCCACCCTGTCCTCGCACCTGGTCTCGACCGCGACGTGGAAGGAGCAGTCGAACACCGCGGCGCAGGCGCTCAACACGCTGCAATCCCAGCTCGACCAGCAGCTGCACCGAACCGCGTTCAGCCTGCAGGACACCGCGGGCAACCTCGCCGGTCTCCAATCGGTTCTCCTGCTCACCGCGTTGCTGATCGCCGGCGCGATCGTGGTCATGGTGGTGAGGCATCTGCTCGGCTCGCTCAAGACGCTGCGGCACAGCGCGCTCGACACCGCCAATCACCAGCTCCCCAACGCCGTCGCCGACATCCGGGCCGGACACGCACCGCAGGCCGTCCAGCCAGTGCCCGTCAACACCACCGACGAGGTCGGCGAAGTTGCCCGTGCCTTCGACGACGTGCACACCCAGGCGGTCACCCTCGCCACCGAGCAGGCAGAACTCCGCCGCAGCTACAGCGACTCGTTCATCAACGTGTCGCGACGCAGCCAGAGCCTTCTCGAACGTCAGCTCCGGCTCTTCGAGCAGCTCGAACGCGACGAAGAGGACCCCGACCAGCTGGCAACGCTGTTCCAGCTGGACCACCTCGCGACTCGGATGCGCCGCAACAACGAAAACCTCATGGTGCTCTCCGGCGCGGATCTGGCACGTCGCTTCACCCGTCCCACAACGCCGGCCGACCTGCTGCGCGCCGCGGTCTCGGAGATCGAGCACTACCCGCGGGTCAACGTGCAGCAACTGCCGGACACCAAGATCGTCGGGTACGTGGCCAGCGACCTGGTTCGGCTGCTGGCCGAACTCCTCGACAACGCAGCGAACTTCTCCGCGCCGCAGACCCAGGTCGTGGTGTCGGGACAGCGAGAGCGCGACGGTTCGATGCGCATCGACATCGACGACGACGGCATCGGCATGAACCCGAACGAGCTCGCAGAAGCCAACCAGCGGCTGAGCTCCGACGAGGAGATCAAGCAGTCCACGTCGCGACGCATGGGCCTGTTCGTGGTGGGCCGCCTGGCGCGCAGGCACGGCATCCGGGTCGAGCTGATGCCCGGCCAGAAGGACACGGGCGTGCGGGTGTCCATGACCCTCCGGCCGGACCTGCTGATCGACGACGTCTCGCTCCCCGCCCCGCGCACCAACGGCGTCTACCGACCCGGGCACGACGACGACACGCTGATCAGGCAGTTCGACTGGGAAGCGGCAGAACAGGACGCGATCAGCAACCCGCCGACCCACAACGGCTTCCACCTGTTCCGCAGTGCCGACGACGAGGACTCGTCCAACGAGCTCTTCAGCACTCAGGAGCCCTCCGCTGAGCCTCCGCCTGAGATGGAGGTTCCCGAGACCCCGGAGTCGATCCTCGACGAGCTGTCCTCGGTGTGGTTCCTGGAGCGGGAGGAAGGTGACCCGGACGCGGAACCCCAGTTCCGCTGGCCCGACGAGACCGACGACGGTCCGGTCACCGAGATCCTGCCGGCCGTGAAGCTGGAAGAAAGGGCCCCTTCCTCCGATGAGGCCCGCAGCGCGGCGGACGAGGTGGACTCCCGCGACTGGACCTTCGCCAGCGATGAGGGTCAGCAGCGCGCTGAGGAGGTCGCGGCCTCCGAGCCGACCGACTTCACCTCGGCCGGGCTGCCCCAGCGGGTTCCGCTGGCGAACCTGGTCGCCGGCAGCGCTGACCGAGCCGACAGTGACGAGCCGCGTCCTGCACGTGACCCCAACCGGGCGCGGGGCAGGCTGGCGAGCTTCCAGGCAGGCGTCCAGCGCGGCCGCCACCGCCTGAACCACGCCTCGATCGCCGCAGCAACGAGTGCGGAGCAGTCCGCCACCACCCAGCAGGACCCAACCGGGGATGACAGAGCAGAAACGGCGGAACAGCAGGGCGGCACCGAGGCCCCGCAGTACACGGCGTCAGGTCTGCCACGCCGGACCCCCAGAGCCCAGCTGGTATCGGAATCGGTCACCGATTCGACCGCCACATCACCGCGCGACGCCGACGTGACGCGCGGGAGGTTGGCCAGCTTCCAACGCGGTGTCCGCGAGGGCAAGCACAGCCTTCGCGACCCACAGCCGTCAACGGATGAGACCCGGTGATCCCCGAATCAGTTAGGAGGAAAGGAGGCGCCATGAACGCCCAAAATTCCCAGCCGAGCCAGTTCGGTTGGCTCGTCACGGACTTCACCGAGCGGGTTCCCGGTGTTGCCCACGCAGTCGTCGTCTCGGCTGACGGACTTCTGCTGACCGCCTCGGCGAAACTCCCCACCGACCGCGCAGACCAGCTCGCCGCCGTCGCGTCCGGCCTGCTCAGCCTCACCCAGGGTGCGGCTCGGTGCTTCGAGGCGGGCGCTGTCACCGAAACCGTCGTCGAGATGGAACGCGGACTGATGCTGCAGATGGCGATCAGCGACGGCTCCTGCCTGACGGTGTTGGCGGCGCCGCAGTGCGACATGGGTTTGATCGCCTACGAGATGACCTTGTTGGTCGAACGCGTCGGCCAGATCCTGACGCCGGAGCTGCGTTCTCAGCTGCGGGGAACAAGCCGCGTGATGACCGGACAGTCGGTGTGAGGCGAAGATGAGCGAAGGTCCGGACCCGACCGGGCAACACCGGCGGCGCCCCTCCGGCCCGCCGGAAAGCGACAGCGTGGCGGAGGTTTTCAACCGGTTCACCCTGGACAGCGGTCTACGCGGGTGGCGCCGGAAGCGTGCGCAGAAGGATCCCGGGCCGCAGGGCACGACCGAGTCGGAGGAGGTCGAGGACGCCTCCCGGTCACGGTCGGCCTCCCCCGGCGCATCCGCAGCACCACAACCGGCCGGTGATCGCGGCAATCCCGCTCCACCAAGTGCGGCCGGTTCTCCGTCGCCGAGCAGTGAAGCGATGTCCACCTCCATCCGCCCGTACGCGTGGACCGGTGGCCGAACCAGGTCCAACCACCACCTGGAGCTCGAAACGCTGGTTTCGGCGAGCGATTTCTGCACGCCGGAGAGGTTGCAGCGCACCGAGCACCACGCCATCGCCGAGATCTGCCAGCATCCGCGGTCGATCGCTGAGGTCGGCGCGATGCTGGGAGTCCCGCTCGGCGTGGCGAAGGTCCTGCTCGGCGATATGGCGGATCTGGGTCTGGTCACGGTGCACGAGACGGTCAGCGACAACAGCAGCTCGTCGCACTTCTTGTTGATGGAACGGGTCCTGAGCGGACTCCGCCGGCTCTGACTTCCCCCCCAGCGCGCGGGTCTCCTGGGCAGCCGCGCCGAACGCAGAAACCCAGCATTGACTTGATGACTGAAGTGGGCAGACATGAATCCTGATACGCAAGCCCGACCTGAATACCCCCGCAGGTCCCCGACCACCACCTCCGCGAAGATCGTCGTCGCAGGTGGATTCGGCGCCGGCAAAACCACATTCGTCGGTTCAGTGTCGGAAATCGTGCCGTTGACCACCGAAGCGGTCATGACCGAGGCCAGTCACGGCATCGACGACCTGCACGCGACACCGAACAAGCAGACCACGACGGTGGCCATGGACTTCGGTCGTCTGTCGCTGGACTCGGACCTGATCCTCTACCTGTTCGGCACCCCTGGCCAGCACCGTTTCTGGTTCATGTGGGACGACCTGGTGCGCGGAGCGATCGGCGCGGTCGTCCTGGTCGACACACGCCGGCTGGCCGACTGCTTCTCGGCCATCGACTTCTTCGAGGACCGCAAGCTGCCCTACATCGTTGGGCTCAACTGCTTCGACGGCAACCTGCAGCACCGGGTTCAGGAGGTCCGAGAAGCGATGGCGATCCCAGACGACGTTCCGATCGTCACCTGCGACGCCCGAAACCGGGAGTCCACCAAGCAATCCCTGATCCGGTTGGTCGAATACGCGATGCAGTGGTGGATGCAGAGGTATCCGGAGGAGCAGGGGAGCCTTTCTGCCACCCGCTGAGCGGTTTTCCCTCGGTGGGTATGGGTTCGCTCCCGCCCTGCTGGACTGACCGCAACGTTCCCATACCCACCTAGCAAGCCTGTAATCACCCGCTCAGGTGATCACGACACACGCATCGTCCGTGCCTGCTACACCAATTCGGCGCCTAGTATGCGGATAGTTCTACGCATGCAGAAGACGACCGCCGCCAAAGCCGCCGCTCTGAGCTTCCGCCGCCGCGTGTACCGGGTCAGTGAACTGACCAAGCTCGGGATCAGCCAGTCGACGGCCTATCGCTGGGCTCGTGCCGACGGCCCGTGGACACGTCTGGCCCCGGGAATCGTGCTCGTCGCGCCCGGCCCTGCGACGGTGCGGGATCGCATCGACGCTGCTCTGCTTCGCGCCGGGCCTCACGCGATGCTCACCGGATTGCACGCGGCTCGCCTGCACGGCTTGAAGTCGCCTCCGGAATCGGCCGACATCCACGTCCTCATCCCGCATCGGCAGAAGATCCAGAGCTACGCGGGCACCAGGTTCGAACGGACCACCCGACTGCCGAAACCCGTTTTCATCGACGGGATTCCGGTGGCACCGCCGGTGCGCGCGGTGATGGACGGTGCTCGCACCTTCATGTCTGCGGCGCTGACCCAGCAGATCCTGTTCGAGGCGATCAAGGCGGAGAACCTATGCCGCTTCGAGGAGCTCGTGGCCGAGATGGAGACCGGAAGCCGGCGGGGAACGGCCGTGCCCCGCGCAACGTTGCGCGCCTACAAGTCCGGTCTTGAACCGCCACGAGATCTCCTGCGCGTGGCGCTGACACCCGCATCCGGACCGCCACCGCGTGCCGTGCGACCGCGCCGCCGTTCCCTGTTGAGCGCGGGGCGGTTGCTCAGCCGCACCGTGCTCAGAACGCTGGTGCCGAGTCCGTGATCCCGAACTGCTCGTCACCAACGGGTTTTCCGGCGATGGTGACAGGACGTCCTGCCGGGACGGGTGTGGCTGCGGGGAGCCAGCTGCGGGCGACCCGCCAGGCGCTGTCGATCAAGGCCCCGGAATGGGCGAAGGAGTAGGGCGAAAGGCCGACGATGGAAGGAGCCGGCACCACGTACAACTCGCAACGTGGAGCGTTGACCTGCATGTCCAATCGCGCTGCGGAGACCATCGCGGCGCCCAGGGCAGCCCCGTTGACGCCACTGATCGACCGCGGCGGTGTCTTCGGCGGTGGCCAAGTCGCGATCGAACCGATCCCGCGGCGTCGGTCCTGGGTGAACTCGAAGGGCTCAGTGCCGCCGCAGGGGAGCACGAACACCCGTTGTGCTCCTTGCTCGACCGCGCGGCTGATGGGCATGAACGCGGCAGGTCCACCGTCGACGAGCCAGCGCCCACCGACTTCCACAGGAGGGAACATCCCGGGGATCGAGCACGACGCCACCAGCGGTGGCAGGGCAGGGCCGTCTTCGAAGTAGACGGCATCACCGGTGTCGAGGTCGGTCGCGGTCACCGTCAGCGGGATCACGCCCTGCTCCAGCCTGCGGAACGGTAGGGTTTCGTGCAGCCAGCGGGCCAGACCGTGGTTGCCCATGACGTGGTTGGACAGGCCGAGCTTGCCCGCGAGGATTCTGGTGGGCTGGATCGGGAACACGTCGGCTCGCCGCATCGACTTCCACAGGTCGCGCAGCTTCTCGGCACCGCGCGTGGTCGGATCACCGGCCAGCCATGCCGCGTTGAGCGAGCCCGCGGAGGTTCCCACGACGAGATCCGGCACGATTCCCGCCTCGAACAGTGCCGTTGCCAGACCTGCCTGAATGGCTCCGAAGGTGGAGCCGCCGGGCATGACCCATGCTGTGCGCATCAGCTCGTTCCCTCCTGCGTTCACCTGTGCGCAAGAGTAACGAGGAACGCGGTATTCGCAGCTCAGGCGTCGCCGGGATCACCCCGCCTGCGCTGGCGTTTGACTTCGGAGCGCCGCTTCTTGCCGGCGAGTCGTCGCCTTTGCGATCCCTTGGTCGGTTTGGTGGGGCGGCGCTTCGCAGCGGGTGGTGCGACGGCGGAAGCGAGCACTGCGGCGAGGCGTTCCCGCGCGGCTTGGCGGTTGGCCAGCTGAGCTCGGTTCTCGGATGCGGTGATCGTGAGCACCCCGTCGACCAACCGGTTCCCGAGCCTCTCCAGCGCGCGTGCGCGCAGCCGCTCGGGCACCGAGGACGAGCGCGCCAGGTCGAACGAAAGCTCCACCCGCGAGTCGGTGGTGTTGACGCCTTGCCCGCCTGGCCCGGACGACCTGGAGAAACGCTCGGACAGCTCCGCGGGCGGAATGCTCCAGTCACTCGTGATCGGCAGGTCGTCGGCCATACCGCAAGCATGCCGCACGGGCTCTGCGCGGCACAGCCGCGCCCACCTGGGCAGCTTGGGTCCCTTCATCCTCGATCTTTTGGCAGGAAGGGACCCAAGCTGCACCGATCAGCTGCCTGCGGGCCGCCATCCTGCAACGCCACCAGGCACCGGGGCGTCTGAGGCGTACGGGGTGCGAGTGAAGATGAACGTGTTCAGGTTGAGGTGGTTGGGCGTGCCGTCGGCGTTTCGGCCGATGCGCAGGATCTCGCCCGCGTAGTAGCCGTCAAGGCCGGTCCAGGTGCCGTCGCCGTTGGGGCGGAAGCGCGAGGCCCGTCCTCGGCGGCCGTGCCCGAGCCTGAGGTCGAGGAGCCCGTTGCTGAGCACGCGCAGCACGTGCGGCGACGGACCCCAGTACCACTCCCCCGTCAGTTCCAGCAGCCCCATGTCCACGTCCGGTCGCGGGATCCAGGGCTCCGGGATGCGCGGTTCGTGCTCGGCCAGGGCGTCGAGCAGGTCCGTGCCCAGAGCCCCGGTGACCCCTGCCGTCGTGTTGGCCATGAAGATCACGGCCTCGTTCTCGGCAGGGTCGGCCCACACGCTGGCCAGGAATCCCGGCATCGAGCCGCTGTGACCGGCCAGGCGACGGCCGTTGTGCCGCAGCAGCTGAAAACCGAGTCCGTACCCGGAGCGCCATTCAGGCCCGTCGTCCACCGAGCCGGGCACGCGCATTTCGGCCACCGTGTCCGGGTGGAGCACCTCGCCGGTGTCGCCCAGGACGAAGCGGGCCCACCGGGCCATGTCGTCGAAGGTCGACCACAGCTGCCCTGCGGGCGCCATCGCCCCTGCGTCTTCCGCCGGCTCCGGTAGCACCACGTCCGCCCACGGGTGGACCGCGAAACCTTCCGCGTGGGGCGCGACGGGGCTCAAGGTGGTGCGGCGCATGCCGAGCGGCCGCAGGATCTCGCGTTCCATCACCTCGTGCCACGGGGCACCACGCAACCGGGCCACCAGCTCGCCCAGGATTCCGAAACCCACGTTGGAGTAGTGGAACTGGTGGCGCGGGGTCGGGCGCAGCGCGCTGTCGTCGACGGAGGCGAGCAGCTCCTCCGGGCTTCCACCCGGGGTGCGCTCCCACCACTGTCCTGCGGGCTCGGCGGTCAACCCGCTGCACTGGCTGAGGATCTCGCCGATGCTGCGGTTTCCGAGCGAGGTCCCCGGCAGGTACTCGTCCAGCTTGTCGGCGAGGTCGAGTCGGCCTTCGTCGCGCAGCCGCATCACGAGCACGCCCACGAACGTCTTCGTGATCGATCCGATCCTGTACTGGGTGTCCGTCGTGGAGGGAGCTTCGTTCACCTGGCCACGGGAATCGAACCAGACCGTCTCTCCATCACGCACGAGACCGGCGATCAGGGAAGGAACACGGTTTTCACTCTGCTCCACAGCCAGGCGCCGCAGCAGCACGCGCTGGGTGGAGGGCAGCAGACTCGTCACCATGCCCCAATGCTTTCACGCCAAAGGACCAAGACACGCACATTTCGCGATCGGCCGGAGCAGAGTGACTGGAAGGTTCCCTTGCGCCGCTCATGCCTTGCGGCTGCGGCGTTCGACCCCCTTGCTGATTCCTTGCTTGATGACCTGGAAGCGCACGGGCAGCTTGCCGATCATGACCAGGACGAGGATGAGCAGGACCAGCACGATCCAGCCGCTCCACCCCAGCAGGCCGACGCTGGCGTTGTCGACCGGGTGACCGGCCTGGCTGAAGATCACTGCCATCGTTCCCGCGGAGTTGAGGAATCCGTGTGCGATCGCGGCTGGCCACACGCTGTCGGAGGCGAGCCTCAGCCAGCTCAGCAACGTTCCCACGAGCACGCAGAAGCAACCCATCATCAGGAACGACACCACGATCGGAACCGTCGGGTAGTTGTACCCGAGGAGCAGGATCGGCGCGTGCCAAAGACCCCACAGAACTCCGGTCGTGAGGAAGGAACCGGGCTGCCCCAGCGGCAGCAGGGCTTTGGTCAGGTAACCGCGCCAGCCGAGCTCTTCGCCGAGCGCCGGCAGCGTGTGCAGCCAGCCCAACAGGAACACCTGGCCGAGCTGGGTCACCGCGAGCGCCGTCGGTGATGTCTGGTTCTGCTCACCGACAACGGTGGCGCCGACCTGCTCCACGAGACCCGAGAACCCGGTCCAGTCCGCCTGGTAGACACCGAGCAGGTAGCCGACCAGCAAGGCGAGCAGCACTGCCAGCAGGGGGCCGACGAACCCCAGGACGGCGTATCTCCACCACTTCTTGATGCCGCCGGGGTTGGTCAGTCCCAACGCGCGCATCGGGGAGGCGCTGGGGCTGATCCACTTGGTGACCACCACTGCCGCGACGGCGGGCATGAACATCATGAGGGTCAGGGCGACCGGCGCCCATACCCACGACAGGCCCTCGCCGGTCAGCCACAGAGGCGTGGTCAGCAACCAAGCAGGCGCATAGGCGAGAACCACGAACCAGACGGTGCCGCGAACATCCACTCGATCACGTTCGGAAACCACGTAGGCATTTTGCCAATGATTTCTGAGTTATCGCTGAGTACGGGCTGATGACACGAGAAAAGGGGACCTTCCTGCCATTCGACATGACAGAAAGGTCCCCATGCTCACGTCCGATTACGGCGCCGGTGCGGAGGGCGGTGTCGCGGCGGGCGGCGGTGTGCCGGGCAGGGCGGCGACCGGCAATCCGCTGTGGATCTTGGTCATCGCGTCGAACCACGTTCGCGCGGGCACCTTGCCGCCGTAGATGTTGCCGCCACCACCGCACAGGTAGGGCGGCGAGTCTCCGCCACCGTCGCAGATGCCTTCCGGGCGCTTGCCGTCGGAGTAGGTCAGCACGGCACCGGCCATCTGCGGAGTGGCCGCCAGGAACGCCGCGGACTTGTGCTCCTGGGTCGTGCCGGTCTTTCCGATCATCGGACGAGCCCACTGGACCGCCTGCGCGGCCGCGCGGGAGGTTCCCTCGGTGTCGTCCTTGCTCAGTCCTTGCGCGAGAGCGGTGGCCACCGCGGGTGCCACCGCCTGCTCGCAGGCGGGCTCACCGAGCTGCACCGGGTTGCCGTAGCGGTCCTTGACCTCTTCGATCGGGGTCGGCGGGCAGTAGACGCCATCGCTCATGATCGTGGCCGCGACGTTGGACAGCTCCAGCACGCTCGTCGGCGTGAAGCCGAGAGTGAAGGAACCGTTGTTGCGCCGCTTGATCGAGTCGCCCAGCGACGGCCCGTTCGAGCCGTCGTCCTTGAGCGTCGAACCCAACGAGTTCACGCCGTTGATGCTCTTGCGCATGCCGAGCTTGGCGGCCATGTCGACGGCGTTGTTCAGGCCGGCCCGTTCCAGCAGCGCCACGAAGCCGGTGTTCGGCGAGGTCGCCAACGCCATCTGCAGCGTTCGCGGCCCCGGCCTCACGCCATCGGCGTTGTGCACGGTGTAGGGCGCCTGCCCGTTCTTGTAGATGCGCGAGGTGTAGCTGGCGGGGACGTCGATCGTGTCGTAGATGCTCATGCCGCGCTCGATCGCAGCTCCGGCGGTGAAGATCTTGTAGATCGAGCCCGCACCGAAGGGCTGCACGCGGCTGACGATGTCGTAGGCCGTCTGCCCCTTGCTCGGGTCGTTGCCGAAGTCGCGGTTGGCGACCAGGGCGCGAACCTTGTGCTTGTCCTTGCCCGGTTCGACGACCGACATCGCGTTGGCGATGCCTTCGGTCTGGGTCGGGACCTGCTTCTGGGCGGCCTGCTTGGCGGCGTCGGAAGCGGTGCGGTCCAGGGTCGTGCGCACCGTGTAGCCGCCGACCTTCAGCTTGTCGGTGTCGATGCCGTACTTCTCGAGGTAGTCGCGGACGTAGGTGCAGAAGAATCCGTCGGTGGTGCCGTCGCCGATGCCGACGCAGCCGTTCGGCGGCCGCCCCAGCGGGGACAGGACGCCCAAGGGCTCCTTCTTCGCGATCTCAGCGTCTTCCTCGGTGATGCGAATGTCGTTGTTGCTGTCGGCCATCAGGTCGATGACCAGGTTGCGGCGGGCCAGCGCGTCCTGCGGGTTGCTGTTGGGGTTCAGCGAACCGGGCTGGTTGACCACCGCGGCCAGCAGCGCCGCCTGAGCGATCGTCAGCTTGTCAGGCGTGGTGCCGAAGTAGGTCTGGGACGCAGCGCCGACCCCGAAGGTCTGGTTGCCGAAGGGCACCACGTTGAGATATCCGGTGAGGATCTCTTCCTTGGACATGGTGCGTTCGAGCTCGACGGCGATCTTGGCTTCGCGGAGCTTCCGGGCGACCGTGGTCTCCTTGGCCTGCTCCGCCTCCAACTCGGTGGTGGCCGAGACGTGCACCAGGTAGTTCTTCACGTACTGCTGAGTGATCGTGGACGCGCCCTGCGCAGTCTCACCGCTGCCGATGTTCGTCGCGAGTGCGCGGATGGTGCCGTGCCAGTCGACGCCGCCGTGATGCCAGTAGCGCTTGTCCTCGACCGCGGTGATGGCGGCCTTCATGGTGTCGGCGATCTGCTCGGGGCGGGTTTCGACCCGGTAGTCCTTGAAGAAGTAGGCGATGGGCTTGCCGTTGCGGTCGGTGACGGTCGACACCTGCGGCATTTCCCGCTTTGCGAGCGAACTCGACATTTTCGACATGGCATGGGTGGTCTGGTTGACCATCGCCCCAGCCCCGGTCGCAACTGGCAGCAGTAAGGCCGCCACGAGTACGCCGGCTAGGACGCACAGTCCGAACATCTTCAACAGCACGCCGCTGCGCACGCCAGCCCCTATCACCAAAGTGTCCGCAAGATCCGGCCGCCGACCGCGCCACGTGGCGCGAACCCACGCTCCCGCTCACCGATCCCAGCCGCCGGGAAGAACCACCGGCTTCCACTGCCCGGAAGCAATCGGCATCCGTTTCGCTTTGCCGTCAACCAGTTCGTTGATATCACACCGGTCCGCGCGCTCCGCGTGCTGCCGAACAACTGAATTCGACTCGAAACCGACACGGAAACAGGTCGGGTAACTACACTTCGTGACAGAAGGGTTCCCTTGCTCGCGGAGGAAACATGACCGATCCGTTCCTGGATTCACTCGCCAATGCCCTGGGCGGGCAGGCGGCCACCGCACTGGGTGCCGCCGGGACGATGGCGTTGGCGAAGGTCCGCGAACTGCTTCGCCGCAGGTCGCAGCAGGACCCTGAAACACAGGCGGCCTTGGAGGCAGCCGAGAGCGAGGACGCGGGCCCGGCTCAGGTCACGGCGCTGGCGGAGCGGCTGGACGCGGTGTGCTCGGAAGACGAGGAGTTCGCCGAACTGCTGCGCCGCGAAGGCGCCGCCGTGCACAACGAGATCACGGCGTCGAACAACGTCGTGAACATCAACAACGGTCAGGTCAAGAATTTGGTGCAAACCCGCGAGATCAACGGCGGGATCACCTTCAACTAGTGCGCTGATCCGACTGGTCGAGCCCGGCCAGATACCGGTTGTACTCGGCCAGCTCCGGATCTTCATCCGAATCAACGGGCGGCGCCGGAGGCGGCACCAGGGGCCGTGACCGGCGTCGTTCCGGTTCTTCGGACACCGCTGAGGCGGTGCTCGACCCTTCGTCAGCGTCGGCACTGGTCGCGGGTTCGGCCTCGCCGCGCTGCTGCGCGAAGTCCATGCGGATCAGCTTGATCCAGAGGAAGATCGTGAAGGCACCGAACAGCGGCCACTGCAGCGCATAGCCGAGGTTCTGGAAGCTCCCTCCGGCCTCGTGCGCGCGATCCCACTGCCACACGGCGAGGAAGCCGGTGGCGATCGTGGCCACGATGAACAGCGCATGCAGAAGCAGCCAACGTGGGGTCAACAGGCTGCGCAACACGCATCCGATTCTAGGTGCTCCCGGTGGACGGCGATGGCCCGGCACCGTGGGCCCCTCGTCTCAGCCACTGTGCGTGATCTCGTCGTTCTGCCCGAACCCAAGGGACTCCTGTGGCCAAATGCACAGGTCGGTAAGGCCCTTCTTCGGTCGTGGCCGCGTCGCGGGTGACAGGGAGGTTCCCTCGCTCACGCCCACCGGCGGCCGGCCAGGGCGCGGCAGGAGAGCAGCGGTGCGCCCGTGATCGCGAAGGTTACCGGGTATCCGGACGCGGCGATGAGGACGCCGAACCCGATCGCGCCGAGTCCGTGACCGCCGTCGTAGGCGATGTTCCACGCGGTGCTCGCGGTCGCCGAGTCGGCGCGTTCCAGCATGAGGATGAGGGTCGTGTTCTGCACGGCTCCGAACCCGGTGCCGAACACCGCCGCGCCTGCCAGCGCCACCGGGTCCGCGGTCCACGCGGCCAAGGCCAGCAGCAGCACTCCGAACCCGCCGAACAGCACCGACGGCGCGAGGACGCTCTGCTGCCCGAATCGGTCGCCCAGGTGCCCGGCGAGCCACCGGCCGAGCATGGTGGCGGCGGCGAAGATCAGCAGCGCGGCCGGGGCGACCGACGGGGTGACGGCCAACGGCAGGAACGCCGTCAAACCCCCTGCCGCAGCCGTGTTGACGGCCATGACCGTCCACGAGGGCAGCAGCGCGACCGGCCGGGCCTTCGCTCCTCGCTCCTGGTCGCGGGTGCGCACCCGCTCGATGCCCAGGATCGTCAGGGCGGCCAGGACGGGGATCGCACCGGCGGCCCAGAACAGGGGCCCGAACCCGATTCGGCCGCTCAGCCACACCCCGGCCGGCAGCAGGGCGACGTTGGGCAGGCCGATGGCGAGGCCGTAGTAGGCGGCCGCCCGGCCTCGTTGTGCGGCGGGAACGAGTTCCGCGGTCAGCGCCGATCCGGTGACCGTCAGCAACCCGAACCCGATTCCGCGCAGCGCCGAGACTCCGAGCAGCACCCACATGTCGCTGGAGAGCGCGAACAGCGGAGTGGGAAGCCCGATCATCGCGGTCCCCAGGGCGAACAGCCCGCGGCAGTCCATCCTCCTGAGCAACCACGGCATCGCCAGCTGCGTAAGCACCGTGACCAGCATGAACACCGCGTTCGTCGCGCCCGCCGCGATCTCGCCCGCGCCTCCGACCACGGCCCACAACGGCACCACGGGCAGGAGCAAGGCGTACCCGGAGAACCCTCCCACCGTCGCGATCAGCAAGAAGCGGAACGAGCGCTGTCGCAGCGGGGTCCTGGATTCGGTCGAGACGGGTGTTCGCACCTGCTCTTGATAGGCGGTGGACCCTTCGCGTGTCCATTCGGCCCTGGCGAGAACCTGCCGAGTTGTCCCCTCTTGGCCGATTGTGCGCTTTCTGTCGATCGACTTGTCTGGTGCCCCGTTTCGGCAACGGCAAGGAGTCCGGCAATGCAGAGATGGCAAGCACTGGCGTTTGCGGGTGTCGTGGTGGGCACCGCGTTGGTTCCCGCGACCGCAGGAGCACCACCGACCATGGCCGCACCGCCCCCGTGCAGCGAGGAGCCTCGGGAGAACCCGATCACCGAGTTCACCAGCTACGACGAGATGCTGGTGGAGCTCGACCGCATCGAACGCGTCAGCGCCGGCCGCGTGGCCGTGGAAGATGTGGGGGGTTCCAACAGGGGCCGCGACATGATGCTCGCGCGCGTGGGCACCGGGCCGAAGGTCGTGTTCATCACCGCCGAGATCCACGGCAACGAGAAGACGGGCCCTGACGCCCTGCTCGACATGCTCGACTACCTGGGCACCTCGGACTCCACCACCGCGCAGCAGGTCCGCGACCAGCTGACGGTGGTCGCCATGCCGAAGATCAATCCGGACGCCGGTTCCCTCGACCGGCGCGGCAACGACATGACCTGGCAGGAAGTTCAGTCCCGCTTCCCCCAGCTGGCCACGTCACCGCCGCCGTGGAACTACATCACCGATCAGCGGCAGGGCGACGACTACTCGCAACGTCCGGGGTTCGACGTCAACCGCGACTACCACCCGAACCTGGCGTACCAGCCGCAGCCGCAGGACTTCCCCGGCAGCAGCGACAAGCCAGGGTGGTTCATCAGCCCGGAGACGCAGACGGTCCGCGACGTCTACACGGGGCTGCAAGCCGAGTTCGGCGCTGTTGACACCTACGTCGACCTTCATCACCAGGGGGCCTGCTACACGGTTCCCGGCACTGACAGGTTCGTGACCATGAGCCTGTCCGGGAAGTTCGTCGCGGACCCGAACACGCCGGAAGGTGCCGCCTTCGCCGAGTTCGCCGACAGCTATCGCCCGGAGTACTCCAAGCAGCTCAACGTGGCGGCGTACAACGCGCTTCAAAGCGCTGCCGAGCGCAACCCCGACTTCGGCAACATCACGTTGTACCCGCAGGACATCAACCTGCCCGGCACAGGCCTCGGGTCCTTCCAGCTCAACGGCAGCGGTGCCGTGCTGTTCGAAGTGCGCGGCCAGACTCAGACGCTCGGCGAGCAGCACCGCGACATGCTCACGCGAACCGTCTACATCGGCCTGGACGGGATCCTTTCTTCCATCGCCTCGGGCGAGGTGGCCGAGCTCGACCCGGCCGTCTACGACCAGATCCCACCGACCGACCGCGGCGAGCGAACCCTGCAGGGGACGACCGACATCGAGGACTGATCTCCATCACCGCTGCGCCGTTTCTGACATCCAGGCGCGTGGCCAGAACGCCTCGGAGCTGGGAGAAGGCAGAAAGGTTCCCATGCTCCGAGGGCACTCCACGCGACCTTCGGGCGCGGGCGTGATGGGTTCAGGGGAGCGTGTCGTTGTCGTCCCCGCGGGGACGACAACGACTCACTCGTCGAGTTCTTCCAGTGCCGCCTCGGCGGCTTCGAGCTCGGCGCGGAGCTGCTCGACGCGGGCGCGGTGCTGTTCGCGTGCGGCTTCGATCAGCGGCTCGACGGCAGCGGCGACGTCGTCGTGCAGCAGTTTCGCCGCCTGGGCGACGGCGTTGGCCGGCACCTGGGTGGGTTTGACCAGCTTCCGCTTGGCGTTGACGACCTCGACGCTCCACTGACCGTCCTGGTCGGCGGTGAGCGTCACGACGGCACCACCGACGGGCTGCTTGACCTGCCGCGGTTTGCGTCGTGTCGCTGCGGTGTCAGCGGGTTTGGCCGTGGCCTGCGTGCTCGGCTTGGCGGCGGGAGCAGGCGCCGGTTTCGCCGCGGGCTTCTCGGCCGGCTTCGTCTCGGTCGCCGGACTCGGTGTGCTCGCCGGGGTCTTCGCGGCAGGTTTGGCCGCAGGCTCCGGCGTCGGCTTCTTGCGAGGTGGTTTGACCTGAGTGACTTCTGCGGTGGAGAAGGACAGGACGTCCTTCGAACCGGCCGGGCGGACCTGGATGAAGTCCCCTTCGGCCGGTTCGCCGAGCGCGATCACCTTGCCGGAGCGCCCTTCTTGGACTCCGACGGCAGAGCTGGTGAACCACACCGTCGGCGTGGTTCCAGCGCTGAGCTCCTCGCGGATTGTGCGCAGTTCATCGGACGACAGCGGTGACATCGCCGCCCCTAGCTAGGGTGCGCCCCTGAGGGGCTGCTCGACAGTGACCCGATCACTATATCGAACGCCCGTGCGAAGCTTCAACGGGGTTGGGCGATCCGATCGCCTCAGCGCGCGGTGATCTCGTAGTCGGACAGGTCCGCCTTCCTCGTGCGCATCCAGTACTTCCAGGTGAATCCCGGCCACAGCGTGCGGTTCACGCCGTTCTCGTCGAGGTACCAGCTCCGGCAACCGCCGACCGACCACACCCCGTCGCCCAGTTCGGACTGGAGCTCGCGGTTGAAGGCGTCCTGCACCGGCTGTCGAACGTCGACCTGGCCGATCTCGCCCTTGTGGATCCGGCGGATGCAGTCGATCACGTAGTTCAGCTGGGACTCGATCATGAACACGACCGAGTTGTGGCCGAGACCGGTGTTCGGGCCGAGGAGGAAGAACAGGTTGGGGAAGCCGGAGACCGTGATGCCGAGGTAGGTCTCGGCGCCGTCGCGCCAGGTGTCCTGGAGCTTGCGGCCTTCCCGGCCGACGATGGCGAGGTGGTCGTAGGCGTCGGTGACGTGGAAGCCGGTGCCGTAGATGATCGCGTCGACCTCGTGCTCCTGGCCGTCGCCGGTCACCACGGAGTTCTTGCGGACCTCGGTGACGCCGCTGGTGTCGACGTCGACGTTGGACCGGTTGAGCGCCGGGTAGTAGTCGCTGGAGAGCAGGATGCGCTTGCAGCCCATCGAGTAGTCCGGCGTGACGGCCTTGCGCAGCTTCGGATCCGAGATCGTCTTGCGGATGTAGCGCTTGGACAGCCATTCCGCAGCCTTGCCGAGGCGCTTGTTGAACACCGCGAAGAACCGGGCTTCGAGGATCCAGTACACCGCGACGCGCGCCGCGCGCTGCGCCAGCGGAACGCGGCGGAACAGCTTCTTGACCGACTCCGGGATCGCGCGGTCGGGCTTGGGCTGGACCCACGGGGGCGTGCGCTGGAACAGGTGCAGCTTCTGCGCCTGCTCCGCGACGCGGGGGACGAACTGGATCGCGCTCGCGCCGGTGCCGACGACCGCGACGCGCTTCCCCCGCAGGTCGTAGTCGTGGTTCCACTCCGCAGAGTGGAAGATCTCGCCTTCGAAGTCCTGCACACCGGGTAGGTCCGGGTAGCTGGGGATGTGCAGGGCGCCGACGCCGGACACCAGGGCGCGGCCGACGTACTCGGTTCCGTCGCCGGTGGTGACCAGCCAGGTCTTGGCCTGCTCGTCGTATTCGGCGCCGGTGAACTCCACGCCGTGGTGCACGTGGTCGCGGACCTGGTACTTGTCCGCGCAGTGGCTCAGGTACTCGTTGATCTCGCCCTGCTCGGCGAACAGCCGCGACCAGTTCGGGTTCTGCTCGAACGAGAACGAGTACATCAGCGAGGGCACGTCGCAGGCGCAGCCCGGGTAGGTGTTGTCCCGCCAGGTCCCGCCGAGGTCGGAGGACTTCTCCAGGACGATGAAGTCGTCGATGCCGGCTTGCTTGAGCTTGATCGCCATGCCGAGACCGGAGAACCCGGTTCCGACGATGACGACCGAGGTTTCGTATCGACGCTGGCCAGGCGACTGCTTCTGCACCATCAGAGCCCCTCCTCGGACACCGGCACCTTATCTACTCCGCAGTAGGCTACTACGAGTAGGTTACCTGCGGTAGGGTTGATTCGTGACGAGGTCAACTGCACCGGCCAGCGGCCGCAAGCGAATGTCCCGGGCCGAGCGCGAGACGCAGATCCTGGAAGTCGCGGAGCGGGTTTTCGCCGACGACGGTTACCAGGCGACCTCGATGGACGACATCGCCAGCCAGGTGGGCCTGTCCAAACCGATGCTCTACGAGTACTTCGGCTCCAAGGAAGGACTGCTGCTGGCCTGCCTGCAGCGGTCCAAGGCCGAACTCCTCGAAGCCACCAGCCGCGCCGCCGCCGAGGCGACCAGCCCGGAGCAGAAGCTCAACGACTGCCAGCTGGCCTTCTTCCGCTTCAGCGACGACCACGCGCAGGCCTGGGCGCTGCTGCGCAACGAGTTCTCCATCCCCAGCGCCTCGGTCAACACCGAGCTGGAGGCCATCCGCGTCCAGCAGCGCTACTTCACCGCGGACCTGCTGCGATCGGTGTGCGAGGACCTCGACCACGAGCAGGCGGAGGCCTACGCCGAGGCGATCATCGGCGCCAGCGAGCGGCTCGCCCTCTGGCGCGACCACCACCCGGAGGTCACCGCCGAGAAGGCCACTGAGCACATGATCGCGCTGTTCGCTCCGGGCCTGGGCTTCTAGAACCACCACCGGGCGTGGGGTGCGAAGCGGTGCATGGGAACCTCTCTCCCACTGTCGCACCCGGGCTCACGCGCAGATCTTCACTCGTTCGGGCTGCATTCGCCGCTCGCGGCTCAAGATCCTCTACAACGTCTCCGATGTCGAGTCAGCCGTGCCAACACCTCCGACTCGAGGAGATCCAATCTTGCGCTCCTGGACCACGCGCACAGTCAAGGCGGCCGTCATGGCCGCGGGCCTCGCCACTGTCGGCACCGGTGCCGCGAACGCGGCGGGAACCACCGACATCGAAAAGCCCGATCTGACGTCCGTTCCGGACGAGATCACCGCCGGGATCCCGGCCAACGCCTGCAAGATGCAGGAAGGGCCTTCGTTCAGCCCCACGAAGGCGCCGTGCGCCGACACGCAGCTGGACGTGAACTCGCCGAACGTCATCAAGAAGGTCGGCGTCGACATCACCAAGACCGGGCACGGCATCGCCGGTGAGCTGCAGGACGGCCGTCCTGTGCTCGCCCCCGGCAAGCCGAACCGCGTGCTCGGGCACGTCTTCGCCGAGACCACCCGCGTTTCGAAAATGACCAAGACCCGGCCGACCGTCGGCGGCTCGGTGACCCCGGGCCACCTCGGCGTGGTGTACGAGCACACGCCCGACGCGGCGCTGCTGGACACCGAGATCGGCCCGCGCAAGCCGAACCACCAGGGCTTCTCCGCCGTGGACACCGCGGTTGCGCTGACCGCCGCCCAGGGCTACGAGTCCGAGCCCATCAGCAACCCGGTGGCCCTGGTCGCACCGACCCTGCAGAACAACCCGCTGCAGACCTCCGGTGAGCCGCTGACGCTCGCCAAGCCCAGCGACGTGCTTCCCGCGACGAAGAACACGCCCGTCGTGTCCGAGGCCGACAAGGTCGTCAGCGGAGCCGCGGAAGCTCCGCTGCAGCGGATCAGCGGCGTCCTACCGCTGGACTGAGCAACGCGATTCAGCCGGAAATCCACTGTGGAATGTCCGATTCAAGTCACTCCATCGAGGGTATTCGGCTGAAAACGCCCTTCTGAGTTCGACTTGGGCGCGCGCCGTGTCGCAGACTCTGCCGCGCGACACAGGAGAAGCGCAGGAATTCCCTGTGCCGCAAGGGTTTAACACCCTGAAGAACAGTCATCCATAAGGAGAACCACAGTGCGTACCGCTGCACGTATCGCCGGCGTTGCCGGCGCCGCCACCGCCATGCTGGCCCTGGCCGGCCCGGCGTTCGCCGACAGCGCGGACAACGAGGGCGTCAACGGGGCGAACGACAACAACATCAGCGCCGTTCCGGTGCAGCTGTGCGGAAACAACGTCGCCGCCGTCGGCGCGGTTGTCCCCATTCTGTCGCCGCAGACCCCGAAGTGCGTCAACGCCCCGGTTGTGGACCACCCCGAGGGCTGAGCTCGCTGAGCGAACGACGAGGCGCCGGGCCCGTTTCGGGTCCGGCGCCTCGTCATGTCAGCTCACTCGGCCGCAGTGGCCTTCACGATCTCCGCGTCCGGCTCGCCGTTGTCGAACGGTTCGCCGTTGGCAGCGCGCTTGACCAGCGATTCCGGCGGTTGGAACCGGTCGCCGTAGCGCTCCGCGAGTTCGCGGGAGCGGGCGACGAAACCGGCCAGGCCACCCGGGTAGCCGTTCATGTACTGCACGACGCCGCCGGTCCACGGCGGGAAGCCGATGCCCATGATCGAGCCGATGTTGGCGTCCGGCACGGACGTCAGCACGCCCTCGTCCAGGCACTTCACCGTTTCCAGCGCCTCGACGAACATCATCCGCTCGGTCAGGTCGGTCAGGTCGACCGCTGCGGGGTCGGTGTCGGCGGACCCGAAGTGCTCCACCAGGCCCGGCCACAGTCCGGTCCGCTTGCCGTCGGCGTAGTCGTAGAAACCAGCACCGCCGGAGCGACCGGGACGGTCGAACTCCTCCACCATGCGGTCGATGACCTGCTCGGCGGGGTGCGGAACCCACGTGCCACCAGCGGCTTCCACGGCCGCCTTCGACTCGTCGCGGATCTTGCGCGGCAGGGTCAGCGTCAGCTCATCGAACAGCTGCAGCACCGGAGCCGGGAACCCGGCCTGCGAGGAAGCCTGCTCGATGGAAGCCGGGCGGATCCCCTCGGCCAGCATCGCCACGCCCTCGTTGATGAAGGTGCCGATGACCCGGCTGGTGAAGAACCCGCGACTGTCGTTGACCACGATCGGCGTTTTGTTGATCTGACGCACCACGTCGAACGCGCGGGCCAGCGCGCGGTCGCTGGTCTGCTCGCCCGAGATGATCTCCACCAGCGGCATCTTGTCGACCGGCGAGAAGAAGTGCAGCCCGATGAAGTCCTCGCGCTTGCGGACACCTTCCGCGAGGTCGGTGATCGGCAGCGTCGAGGTGTTCGAGCACAGCAGGGCGTCGTCGTCGATGACGTCCTGGATCTCGCCGAAGACCTGGTGCTTGAGCTTGAGGTTCTCGAAGACCGCCTCGATGACCAGGTCGCAGCCCGACAGCGGCTCGATCTGGTCGGTCGCGGTGATGCGGCCGAGCAGCTCGTCGGCCTTCTCCTGCGTGGAGCGACCCCGGGCGACGGCCTTCTCCAGGATCTTCGCCGAGTAGTCCTTGCCCTTCTCGGCGTTCTCCAGCGAGACGTCCTTGAGGACGACCTGCATGCCGGCCTTGGCGCAGACGTAGGCGATGCCGGCGCCCATCATGCCGCCGCCGAGCACCACGACCTTCTTCGCCCGGAACTCCGGTTCACCGTCGGGACGGCTCCCGCCGGCGTTGATGTGCTGCAGGTCGAAGAAGAACGCCTTGCTCATGTTCTTCGCGGTCTGGCCGCACACCAGCTCGACGAAGTAGCGGCCCTCGATGTCCAGGGCGGTGTCGAAGTCGACCTGGCTGCCCTCGACCGCTGCGGCCATGATGTTGCGCGGCGCGGGCATGGGGGCGCCCTTGAGCTGCTTGCGCAGGTTGGCCGGGAACGCGGGCAGGTTGGCGGCGAACTTCGGGGACGACGGGGTGCCGCCGGGGATCTTGTGGCCGGGGGTGTCCCACGGCTGAGCGGCCTCCGGGTTGGCCTTGATCCACTCCTTGGCCTTGGCCAGCATCTCCTCGGGAGTGTCGACCAGCTCGTGGATCAGGCCGGTCTTGAGCGCCTTCTCCGGTCGCAGCTGCTGCCCCTGCAGCAGAACGTTGAGCAACGCCTCGGCGATGCCCAGCAGCCGCACGCTGCGCACCACACCGCCTGCGCCGGGCAGCAGCCCGAGGCTGACCTCGGGGAAGCCGAAGCGGGCCTTGGGGTTGTTCAGCGCGACGCGGTGGTGGCAGGCCAGCGCGATCTCCAGGCCGCCGCCGAGCGCGGTGCCGTTGAGCGCGGCGACCACGGGCTTGCCGAGCGTTTCCAGGCGACGCAGCTGCTTCTTGACGTTGGCCGTGGTCGCGGAGACGGCCTCGGCGTCGCCGGGACGGGCTTGGATGAGTTCACGCAGGTCGCCGCCCGCGAAGAAGGTCTTCTTCGCGGAGGTGAGGACGACGCCGGTGATGTTGTCGCGCTCGGTTTCCAGGCGGTGCAGGATCGCGTCCATGCTGGCCTGGTAGCGCAGGTTCATGGTGTTGGCCTGCTGCTGGGGGTCGTCCAAGGTCAGCACGACGATTCCGTCGGCGTCGGACTCCCAGCGGATGGTGTTCTGCTCGCTCATGTCTGATGTGTCCCTCAGCCGATCCGTTCGACGATGGTCGCGATCCCCATGCCGCCACCGATGCACAGCGTTGCCAGGCCGTATCGGAGGTTGCGGCGTTCGAGTTCGTCGATGACGGTGCCGAGGATCATCGCCCCGGTGGCACCCAGCGGGTGGCCCATGGCGATGGCACCGCCGTTGACGTTGACCTTGTCGTGGTCAACGCCGAACTCCTTCATGAACTTCAGCGGAACTGCGGCGAAGGCCTCGTTGATCTCGACCAGATCGATCTGCTCGATGCTCATGTCGGCCTTGGCCAGAGCCTTGCGCACGGCCGGTCCGGGGCCGGTGAGCATGATCGTCGGGTCGGCGCCCGAGAGCGCCGCGGAGACGATGCGGGCGCGCGGCTTGAGCCCGGTGCGTTCCCCGAGGCCCGCGCTGCCGATCAGCGCCAGCGCGGCACCGTCGACGATGCCGGAGGAGTTGCCGGCGGTGTGCACGTGGTCGATGTTCTCGACCCAGTGGTACTTCTGCAGGGCGACGGCGTCGAAACCGCCCATCTCCCCGATGTCGGCGAACGAGGCCTTGAGACCGCCGAGGGAGTCGGCCGTGGTGCCGGGGCGGATGTGCTCGTCGCGGTCGAGGACGGTCACGCCGTTGCGGTCCTTGACGGGGATCACGGAGTTGCCGAAGCGGCCATCGGCCCACGCCTTGGCGGCGCGGTCCTGCGACTCGGCCGCGTAGGCGTCCACCGTGGCGCGGTCGAAGCCTTCGATGGTGGCGATGAGGTCGGCGCCGATGCCCTGCGGCACGAACGACGTGGCGTAGTTGGTCTCGGGGTCCATCGCCCAGGCTCCGCCGTCGGAACCCAGCGAGACGCGCGACATGGACTCGACACCGCCGGCGAGGACCGCGTCCTCCCAGCCGGATCGAACCTTCTGCGCCGCGATGTTGACGGCTTCCAGGCCCGAAGCGCAGAAGCGGTTCAGCTGGACACCGGCGACCGTTTCGGGAAGACCGGCGGCGAGCGCGGCGGTCTTGGCGATGTCGCTGCCCTGATCGCCCACTGGCGAGACCACGCCGAGCACGACGTCATCGATCAGCGCGGGATCGAGCTGCGGATGACGGCGCTGCAGCTCCTCGATCAGGCTCACGGCGAGGGTGATCGGCTTCACCCCGTGCAGCGAACCGTTTTTCTTTCCACGACCCCGCGGTGTGCGGATCGCGTCGTAGACGAACGCCTCGGACATGTGTGGCGTGCCTCCTCATTGCGGCAGGTGCTCCACCCAGAGTGTGACACCAATGCTGTCACAGTCAATGACCGTCGCGCTGTCGGCCGGATGGAGCAGCGTGGTGTTCCGCGCATGGGAACCTTCCGTTCACCATCCGCCCGCGAACCCGGCCCGAGTTCAGCGATGAAGGTTCCCCTGCTGTCAACGACGAAGCGGGGCCGTCGCAACGACGACCCCGCTCCTCGGCACAACTCATCGCAGCAGCGAGTCCGCTCCCGCGCCGCGGATCGATGCGTCCAGCACCTGCACCGTGTGCGCCATCGACATGCTCTCCCCGCGCCGCTCCAGGGCGGTGCGGATCTGCATCGAGCAGCCGGGGTTGGCCGTCACCAGCAGTTCCGCGCCGGTGTCGAGCACGTTCGCGGCCTTGCGGTCACCGAGTTCCCGGGCGGGCTCGGGCTGCAGCAGGTTGTAGACACCGGCCGAACCGCAGCACAGCTCGGCCCGGTTGATCTCGCTGAGCTGCAGCTCGGGGATGGCGCGCAGCAGTTCGCGCGGTTGCGACCGGATGCCCTGACCGTGCGCGAGGTGGCACGCGTCGTGGTAGGCGATCTTCACCGGCAGCGGGTGGCGTTCGGCCACGGGACCGAGCTCCACCAGCAGTTCGGCGATGTCGCGCACCTTCGACGAGAACCGCTCGGCCTTCTCCCGGTACACCGGGTCGTCCTGGAGCAGTCGCGGGTACTCCTTGAGCGTCGACCCGCACCCGGCCGAGTTGATGACCACGTGGTCCACGCCGGACGCTTCGAAGGTGTCCAGCAGTTCGCGGGCGAAGCCGACCGCTTCCTCCTCCCGCCCCGAGTGCTCGCTGAGCGCACCGCAGCAGCCCTGCGACGGCGGAACGACCACGTCGCATCCCTCCGCTGCGAGGATTCGGGCGGTGGCCGCGTTGACGTCGGGGAAGAACGCCGATTGGACGCACCCGGTGATCATGCCGACGGTCGCGCGCCGCTGTCCTCTGGCCGGGATCCGCTGCGGGAGCTTCTCGGCGCGGCTGATGGGCGGGGCGAGGGATTCCATGACCTGGAGACCTGCGGGAAGCTTGTCCATCAGCCCGGTGCGCTTGAGCAACCGACCCAGCCGGGACCGCTGGTAGAGGGCGAGCGGTCCGCGCATCGCGCGGAGCCGCTTCGGGTAGGGGAACAGCGTGAAGATGGTCGTGCGCAGCAGTTTCTCGAACCGGCCGCGCTCGTGGTGGCGTTCGACCTGCGCACGGGTCTCGGTGATCAGCGTGCCGTACTGCACGCCCGATGGGCAGGCGGTCACGCAGGCCATGCAGCCCAGGCAGGCGTCGAAGTGCTCGACCACGTTGTCGGTGAGCGGTTCGCCTTCGAGCCCTTCCTTCATCAGGTAGATGCGCCCGCGAGGGGAATCCATCTCCTCGCCCCACAGGTCGTAGGTGGGGCAGCTGGGCAGGCAGAAGCCGCAGTGAACGCAGTCGTCGATGAGTTCGCGCTGCGGCGGGTGGAAAGCGTCGAAGGCACCTGGGCGGGCCGGGGTCTCTGTCATCAGATTCCTCCCACGAACCGGCCGGGGGCGAGCCGGTGTTGCGGATCGAACTGGTCCTTGGTTCGGCGCATCAGCGTGAGCGGTCCGGCGGCGAGGGGACCCCACGGGTCCACGACCTCCAGGACCTCGCGCGGAGCGCGTTCGAGCACCGCGTAGTCGGCGCGGTCTCGCAGTTGCGCGGTCAGCCGGGCGATCGCCGCCGGGTCCACTCCCGCCGGCAAGCCCACGTGCAGCACGCCGAGCCCGATCGCACCGCGCACGGAAATCGGCAGGTCGCCGAAGCTCTCCTCGATGACGGTCAGCAAGGCGCGCATGTCAGCGGGCTCGGCGCCGACGCGCAGCCCGGTGCCGTCGGCGTCGAAGGGGTGCTGCCCCCACCACTGCGGCGGCTGGTCGACGACCTCACCGCCGACCGCGGCCGCCAGTTCCAGCGCGCGGTCGTGAGTGGCAGAAGGGCGTCCTTCCAACTGTCCGCAGACCGTGTGCGCACCGCCGGCCGGCCGGTCGATCTCGATGGCGGTGGGCATGGCCTGCGAGTGGCGGATGGTGTCGGCGGCTTCCGCGGCCGCCGCGGGATCGTCGGCGGAGACGGTGATCCACCGGTGCTCGGCGGCCACGGGGTGCAGCCGGAACACGGCCTCGGTGATCACGCCGAGAGTTCCGAACGAGCCGGTGTAGAGCTTGCAGAGGTCGTAGCCGGCGACGTTCTTGACGACCTTCCCACCGGCTGTGGTGACGGTGCCGTCGGCGAGCACCACGGTGATGCCGATCAGGAGATCGCGCACGCCGCCGAAGAGGTGCCTGCACGGTCCGGAGGTCGCGGTGGCGATGACCCCGCCGACCGTGGCGGTGGCGAGGGGTTGGTCGATGGCGAGTTGTTGACCGCCTTCGCGCACGACGCGGTTGATGTCGGCGATCGGTGTGCCCGCCAGGGCGTGCACGACCAGGTCGCCTGCGGCGTGCTCGACGATCTCGTTGGCCGGCGAGACGTCCAGCAGCAGGTCGACGTCGCGGGGCGGGGCGCCCCAGTCGAGCTTGCTGCCCGATCCCTTGGGCACGACGCGCAGTTCGTGTTCGGCGGCGACCTTCATCGCCGCTGCTGCTTGTTCGGTTCCCTTCACCGCGGCCACCAGCTGGTGGCCGATTCCCTTGGCGTCGTCCGCGGCCGGGCGCACGTTGTCGGCGCCGAGCGCGGCCGCCAGTGCGTCGTGAGCGGCGTCGGTGGTCTTCGTGCGCATCAGAACTGCTCCGCCAATCCCGCTTCGGTCAGGGGGTGCACGCCTTTTCGCCGTCCCGGCACTTCCCCGCACAGCCTCGGTGTGGGGAAGACCTTGCCCGGGTTGCAGATCCCGACCGGGTCGAACGCGCAGCGGACTCGCTGCATGGTGTCGAGGTCGTCGGCGGTGAACATGCGGCCCATGTACTTGACCTTGTCCGCACCGACTCCGTGCTCGCCGGTGATGGAACCTCCGTGCTCGATGCACAGGTCGAGAATCGCGCCGGAGACGGCCTCGGCGCGTTCGCCCGCACCGGGTTCGGCGTCGTCGAAGAGCACCAGCGGGTGGAGGTTCCCATCACCGGCGTGGAAGACGTTGGCCACGCGCACGCCGGATTCGCTGGACAGGCGGGAGATGCGTCCCAGCACCTCGGGCAGCGCGGTGCGCGGGATGACGCCGTCCTGAACGATGTAGTCGGGACTGATGCGGCCCACCGCGGCGAAGGCCGATTTGCGGCCCTTCCAGATCATCGCCCGCTCCGCGTCGTCGGCCGCGACCCGGATCTCGAAGGCGCCGTGCGCGCGGCAGTGCCGTTCGACCTCGGCGAAGGTGTGCTCGACCTCGGCGGCCGGCCCGTCGAGCTCGACGACGAGCACGGCACCGGCCCCGTCGGGGTATCCGCACTGCACGGCTTGTTCCGCGGCCTCGATGGCCAGGGCGTCCATCATCTCGATGGCGGCTGGGGTCACGCCGTCGGCGATGATCGCCGACACCGCCGCGCCCGCCTCGTCCGTGGACGGGAAACCGGCGAGCAGCGTCTGCACCGCTTCCGGTTTGCGCAGGAGGCGCACGGTGATCTTGGTGACGATGCCGAGGGTCCCCTCGCTGCCGACGAAGGCCCCCATGAGGTCATATCCGGGGGCGTCGCGCGCATCGGCGCCGAGTTCGACGAGTTCGCCGTCAGGGGTGACCACCTCGATGCCGAGGATGTGATTGACGGTGAAGCCGTACTTCAGGCAGTGCGCGCCTCCGGAGTTCTCGGCCACGTTGCCACCGACCGAGCAGACCTGCTGGCTCGAGGGGTCCGGGGCGAAGTAGTAGCCCTGCGGCGCAGCGGCTTTGGTGACGTCGAGGTTGATGACGCCGGGTTCGACGACGGCCCGCTCGTTGGCGATGTCGATCTCCACGATGCGCCGCATCCTGGAGGTGACCACCAGAACTCCGGAGGAGTGCGGGAGCGCGCCACCCGACAGGCCTGTTCCAGAACCTCGCGCGACGAAGGGGATCTCGTGAGCGGCGCAGGTTCGCACGATGTCCCGGACCTGCTCAGCGGTCTCGGGGAGCACGACCACCGCCGGCACGACTCGGTGGCTGGCGAGCCCGTCGCATTCGTAGGTCCTCAGTCGCTGCGGGTCGGTGATGACCGCTGCGTCCGGCAGCACCGCGCGGAATTCCCGTATCGCGGTGTCCAGCGCGGCTGGGCTTCCCGCCGCTCGCTCGGTTTCGACACTGGCCGACTGCATCGTTCAGCCTCCCGGGAAACTTCCGCCTAGCAGAAAAACGGTTCCGTGAAAGGAAATCCTAGGTTGCTCACAACATAGATACAAGAGGTGGACAAGGCGGGTTCCTGTCTCCTCGAGTGTGCACGAATATGCACGTCGAAGACGATCTCCGCAGGTCGAGGCCGCGGTGGAGCGGTGAGCGAAAGGTTCCCCAGCACCACCCGATCGCCCCGTGCCCTGCCGGTGCCTGCGGTGAACGGAAGGTTCCCTCCCCCTCACCACGGACCTCGACCTTGAGGGGCCACCAGATCGTCAACGGCAGGTTTGGCAACCGGGCGAACCGCTGCTCGCCGACCACCAGCCGCGGGTGCTCAGCCTCCTGCCACCAGCATCGGCACCAGTTGTTCCGCTGCGGTCAGGGAACCGTGGTGGCCCCGCAGCTTCGACTCGCCGGGCTCGACCACCGAGCGGACCACCCCGGTCGTGCGCAGGATCGCCAGCACGTCACCGATGCGCGGGCTCACCGCCGCGGACACCGGACCGAAGTAGCCCTCGTCGATGGCCTGTTCCCCGGTGATCACCGCACCTCGTTCGCCGACGGTGTCCCGCCACGCGGCCAGCACGTCGTCCCGCGCGCCGGGGTGGGCGTAGACGTGGCGCACGCGCACCTCGCCTCCGAGCAAGCGGACGCCGTCCAGCAGCGCGGGGTCGCTGTCGGCGTCGATCGCCTCTGCCGGGTCGAGGTCGACCATCCCGTGATCGGCCACGACGCCGAGCACCACGCCGGGCGGTAGCTGTTCGGCGACCATCTGCACGAACGCGTCGATCTGCCTCAGCTGCATGCGCCACTGGATCGAGCCGGGTCCGTGGATGTGTCCGAGCAGGTCAACGCCACCGTGGTAGCCGTAGCAGAGGGTGGGGCCGGGGCTGTCGGCCGCGTCGAGGAGCTCTGCGGCGAGGTCTCCGAACTCGCGCACACCGCGGAACCGCCCACCGCGCAACGAGGCCCTGGTCAGGCCAGACCCTTCGAAGTGCGGGGGCACCGCCGTGCGGACGTCGACACCGGCGGCCACGGCTCGTTCGAGCACGGTCGTGTTGGGCTGCACCTGCTCCGGGGGCCACTTCTCCATCAGGCTGGCCCGCTCGCCCTCAGCGCCGGTGGGGGCGCTGCGCGCGGTCCAGCTCAGCGGGTGCAGCAGGCCACCGCCGGGTTCGGCGAAGGTGTAGCCGACGAGTCCGTGCTCGCCGGCGCACCGGCCGGTGGCCAGCGAGGTGATGCTGGTGACCGTGGTGGTGGGGAACCCTGCTGTCAGTGGCGGCGAGTGCTGCAGGCTCGCCAGGAACGGCGCATCGGATTCGTGCGCTCGCAGCAGCTCGTGCCCGAGCCCGTCGATCAGCAGCACCAGGGCGTTGCGGCACGGCGGGATGCCGATGGTGTCGGTGTAGCGGTCGATGCCCATCGCGGCCAGCATCGACGGCAGGACGTCGCGCAGCGCGCGACCATCGGGGTCGGGGGCGACGATCCAGTCCACGGCTCGTCTCCTTCACAGCGGGATGCGGGAACCGGCGGGGCGCCGGTTCCCGACGACGCCGTCAGAATCCCATGGATCGACCGATGATCTCCTTCATGATCTCGGTCGTGCCGCCGTAGATGGTCTGTACCCGCGCGTCCAGGTAGGCCTTGGCGACCGGGTACTCGGTCATGTAACCGAAGCCGCCGTGCAGCTGCAGGCAGCGGTCGATGACCCGCTTGTTGAGTTCGCTGAGCCACCACTTGGCCATGGCCGCGTTCTCGATGCTGAGCTCACCGCGCACGTGTTCCTGCACGCAGCGGTCCGCGAAGACCTGCCCGATCTGGACCTCGGTGGCCATCTCGGCGAGTTCGAAGCGGGTGTTCTGGAACTTGCCGATCGGGCGGCCGAAGGCGGTGCGATCACGGCAGTAGTCCTTGGTGATCTCCAGGATCTTGGCGGCGGAGGCGATCGAGGCCACGCCGATCGACAGCCGTTCCTGCGGCAGGTTCTCCATCAGGTAGATGAAGCCCTGGCCTTCTTCGCCGAGGAGGTTGCGGGCGGGCACGCGCACGTCGTTGAAGAACAGCTCGGCGGTGTCCTGGGCCTTCTGGCCGATCTTGTCGAGGTTGCGGCCGCGTTCGAAGCCGGGCATGTCGCGCTCGACCACGAGCAGGCTGATCCCCTGGTGCCCCGCGTCCGGGTCGGTGCGGGCCACCACGATCACCAGGTCGGCCATGATGCCGTTGCTGATGAAGGTCTTCTGCCCGTTGATCACGTAGTCGTCGCCGTCGCGAACCGCGGTGGTGCGGATGCCCTGAAGGTCGCTGCCTGCGCCGGGCTCGGTCATGGCGATGGCGGAGATGAGCTCTCCGGAGCAGAACCCGGGAAGCCAGCGCTGCTTCTGCTCGTCGTTGGCCAGCTTCATCAGGTAGGGCGCGACGATGTCGTTGTGCAGCGGTGATCCGAACCCGGAGACACCCGCGGCGACGAGTTCCTCGTCGAAGACGACGTTGAACCGGAAGTCGTCGACACCGCCGCCCCCGTACTCGTCGTCGACGGCGAAACCGAGCAGGCCCTGCTCACCGGCGGCGCGCCAGGACTCCCGGCTGACCTGCCCCGCGGCCTCCCACTCCTCGATGTGCGGGACGAGTTCCTTGTTGATGAAGGTCCGAGCCGTTTCGCGGAACGCCTCGTGCTCGGCCTCGAACAACTCCCTGCGCATCTTCACGCTTCCTTCCGGTTGGTGGCGGGTGGCGGGAGGACGGGAGGAAGGGAACCTTCCTGTCATCGCCGGCCCGCGAAGCCGCTGTGCGGGAACGGATGTGTCGGTCGACCGCGCCGCGGATCATCGCGGAGCGGAGTGCATTGCCCCCGAGTCGAGCAGGTCTTGGGGAAGGCCCCAGTCGCGCAGCACCTCTTCGGTGTGCGCGCCGGGGGCGGCGATGGCGCCGGGCGCGGGGTTCGAGGTGCGGCTGAACCGGGGCGCGGGTGCCGGCTGCACGCGTCCGTCGCGGCGCACCAGGGTTTCGCGGGCGGCCATGTGCGGGTGCTGTTCGGCTTCGGCCATGGACAGCACCGGTGCGACGCAGGCGTCGGAGCCGTCGAAGATCTCGGTCCACTCCTGGCGCGTGCGCTGCTTGAACTTCTCGGCGAAGGTCTCCCGCAGTTCCGGCCACTTCGTGGCGTCGTCGCGGTCTGGGACCTTTCCTGTCAGATCGAGCTTGTCCAGCAGCTCGGCGTAGAACTTGGGCTCCAGTGCGCCGACGGAGATGTATCCGCCGTCGGAGGTTTCGTAGACGTCGTAGTAGGGCGCTCCGGTGTCGAGCAGGTTCGTGCCGCGTTCCGTGCTCCACCCGCCGGATCCGAAGAAGCCCCACAGCATGGTTCCGAGGTGGGCGGTTCCGTCGACGATCGCGGCGTCGACGACTTGGCCGCGTCCGCTCACGCGGGCTTCCAGCAGTGCGGCGAGCACGCCGACCGCCAGGTACATGGCTCCCCCACCGAAGTCGCCCAGCAGGTTCGCCGGCACCTGCGGTGGGCCGCCCTTGCGGCCGATGAGGTGCAGCATTCCGGTGAGCGAGACGTAGCCGACGTCGTGGCCGGAGGTGTGGGCGAGCGGTCCTTCCTGTCCCCATCCGGTCATGCGCCCGTAGACCAGTCGGGGGTTGAGCTCCCAGCACTGGTCGGGGCCGACTCCGAGCCGTTCGGTGACGCCGGGCCGCAGTCCTTCCAGCAGCACGTCGGCCTCCTGGGCCAGTGCGAGGACAGCTTGCGGGCCTCGTTCGTGCTTGAGGTCGACCTGCACCGACCGCTTGCCCCGGTTGAGCAGGTCGTCGGCACCGCCGGCGCCGGGTCGGTCGACGCGGACGACGTCGGCGCCGAGGTCTGCCAGCAGCATCGCGCAGAAGGGTGCCGGGCCGAGACCGGCGAGCTCGACGACTTTCACTCCGGCCAAGGGGCCGCCCGTTGCGGTCACGACAGAATCCTCTCCACGACGCGCCAAGCCCGAGCCTCGGACAACGCTGTGTCACGCGACACGCGAATCATGACGCAATCAGTGTTACATCGTTGGTGTAACAGCGGTCAAGGAGTAACGTGACCGGCATGCTCCGAACTGCGGACGAAGAGCTCACCATCGACGAACTGGCCGCCCGTGCCGGAGTGACCGTGCGAACGGTCCGGTTCTACTCGTCGCGCGGCCTGCTGCCGGCTCCCCGCCTGCGCGGCCGTCTCGGACTCTACGGCGCTGAACACCTCGCGCGACTGGATCTGATCCGCGAGCTGCAGACCCTCGGGTTCACCCTGTCCGCGATCGAGCGGCACCTGCAGCGCATCCCCGAGGGCTCCTCGCCGGAGGAACTCGCCCTGCAGCGCGCGCTGATCGCGCCGTGGACCGACGAGCACGCCGAAGACCTCGACCGCCACGAGCTGGACCGCCGCGCAGGCCGCCATCTGGACGACGACCTGGTCGCGCACCTGGTGGAACTGGGGATCCTGCAGCGCATCGACGATTCCGACAAGCTGCGGCTGCCCAGCCCGGCGATGCTGGGAGTGGGCCTGCAGATCCTCGACCTGGGGCTGCCGCTGGAGATGCTGGTGCAGGCCAAGGGGATCGTCGAGCGGCACACCGCGCAGATCGCCACCGAACTGCGGGAGCTGTTCGCGGAGAACGTGCTGCGGCCCTACATGGAGCACGGACGCCCGGAGGACGAGCGCGAGCGGGTGCGCGTGGTGACCGACCAGCTCCGCCCCTTGACCATTCAGGTGCTGGTCAACGGCTTTCAGCACGCCGTCAACGACGTCATCCGCGACCACGTCTGATTCCTCCCGTATTTCCGGAAAATCAGCGAAGTGAACCGGTTCGTCGGAACGTGATTCCAGCTTTCGGCGCTGGTTTCGACCGGGCCTGATCAGGTTTCATCGCCTCAACGCGCGTCAATCGCAACCGCTGTTCGGGGCGAGGGGAGATCGGCTGCGATGAGCACCTGGGACGACTGGGCCGAGGCAGCACTGGAAACGACGATCCCACGACTGTTCTCCCGCAACACCGCGCAGTTCCCGGACCAGCCCGCGCTGACCGACGACGACCGGACCCTCACCTGGAAGCAGGCCGGCGAGGAGGTCGAGCTGCTGGCCGCCGCGCTCAGCGAACTCGGTTTGCAGCGGGGCCAGACGATCCTGCTGATGATGTCCAACCGGGCCGAGCACTGGCTCGCAGACGTCGCCGCGACACACCTGGGCGCGGTTCCCAGCACCTTGCACCCGGCGCTGAGCCAGGACCAGGTGCACGCGATCGCCACCCACAGCCGCGCCCGAGTGGTGGTGCTGGAGAGCAACGACCAGCTGCGGCGGTGGGCGAAAGCGCTGCGCAACGACAGCACGGTCGAGCACGTCGTGGTGCTCGACGAAGCCGTGATGATCAGCGCGGACCACCGCTTCCGAACCTGGGACGACCTGCGAAGACACGGTGCGCAACGACTGCGCGACGACCCCGGTCTGCTGCAGCGGGAAAGCGCACCGGTCGCCCCTGCGACACCGGCGGCCATCATCTACCCGAGCGAGGACAGCGATCGGCTCAAGGGCGTGGTGCTGACCCACAGCAACATCTGCTTCGCCGCCGCCGCGCTGCACCACCTCACCCGCCCCGAACCTCACACCGCGCGCCTGAGCTACCTGCCGCTGAACCACATCGCCGAACGCGTCGTGGGCGTCTACGCGGCGATCCACGACGCCGCGCACGTGCACTTCTGCGGTGACCGCGACGAGGTGCTCCACGAGCTGCCGAGAGCTCGTCCCGCTCTGTTCTTCGCCTCCCCGCAGGTGTGGTCGCAGCTGGCCGGTCTGCTGCGCGGCGTTCCGCCGGAGCAGCGCCGAACGCCGCGGGACCGCGAGCGGGTGCGGGCTCGCGTCGGGCTGGACCGGACGGTGTGGCCGTCGGTCGGCTCAGGCCCCCTCGACCCCGAGGTGCTGGAGCTGTTCAACGGCGTCGGGCTGGACATCTGCGAGCTGTGGGGCCTGATCGAGACCACCGGTTGTGCCACCACGAATCGTCCCGATGCCCGTCGCACCGGCACGGTCGGTCGCGCGATGCCCGGCATGGAGGTGCGCATCGCTTCCGACGGCGAAGTGCTCGTGCGCGGACCGCTGGTGTGCGCGGGCTACCTGGAGGCCGACGGGATGATCCGTCCCGTCACCGACGCGGAGGGCTGGCTGTCCACGGGCGACGTCGGCGAGCTCGACGCGGACGGGTACCTCACGATCACCGGGCACAAGCCGGAGCTGTTCGGCGGCGACATGCACTTGGCCTTGTGACCGCGAGAGCGTGGGAACCTTCCTGCCATCGGTGAACCCGGCCGTCGCAGGGGTTCACCGGCCCGCGGTCACTTCTCGTCGCGGCGGGACCAGCGGGTCGGTTCACCGGTGAGGGCCAGGCAGGCGATGGTGATCGCCGCGCCGAAGACCAGGTACGCCGAGATGGGCCAGGACTGCCCGCCGGAACCGGTCAGCAGCGCGGTGGCCACCACGGGCGACAAGCCGCCGCCGAGAACCGATCCGCTCTGGTAGCCCAGCGACACACCGGTGTAGCGAACCCTGGTGGGGAACAGTTCCGCGCAGAAGGCCGCCATCGGCCCGAACACCGCAGCCGCGCCGCCGTAACCCACGATCATCGCGAGCACGATCAGCGCCGGGCTGCCGGTGTCGATGAGCCAGAACAGCGGGAAGGCGAACACCGCGAGGAAGGTTCCCCCGCCGAGCATCACCTGCGTGCGGCCGAGCCGGTCCGACAGGTGCGAGAACAGCAGGATTCCGGCGATCTGGGCGGCCGAACCGGCGAGGCTGCCCAGCAGCATCACGCCCCTGGTGACTCCGACCTCCTCGGTGCCGTAGGTCAGCAGGAACGTGGTCATGATGAAGATGAACGCGTTGAACCCGAGGTTGACGCCGGCGGCGAGCAGGATCTGCCGCCAGGCGGTGGCGAAAGCTTCGGCGACGGGCAGTCGCGCGCGCTCGCCGCGCTGCCGGATGGCTGCGAACTCGGGGCTTTCGGCCAGGCGCAACCGGACGTAGAGGCCGACGCCGACCAGCACCAGGCTCAGCAGGAACGGCACCCTCCACCCCCACTCCAGGAACTGCTCGCCGGAGATCGCGGTGGTGGCGGCGAATGCGCCGGTGGCGAGGAACATGCCGGTCGGGGAGCCGATGAAGGTCCAGCCGCCGTACCACCCGTGCCGGTTGGCGGGTGCGTGTTCGACGGCCATCAGCACGGCGCCGCCCTGCTCGCCGCCGAGGAAGAACCCCTGGACGAGTCGCAGCGCCACCAACATCGCCGGAGCCCACACGCCGACCTGCTGGTAGGTGGGCAGCAGGCCGATCGCGGCCGTGCACACGCCGGTGACGCTGAGCGTGATGACCAGCATGAGCTTGCGGCCGACGAGATCGCCGAAGTGACCGATCACCGCCGCCCCGAGCGGGCGGGCCAGGAATCCCGCGCCGAACGTCGCGAACGCCAGCAGCGCCCCCACCCACGGATCACCGGAGGGGAAGAACAGCTTGTTGAACACCAGACCGGCGGCGGTGCCGTAGATCAGGAAGTCGTAGAGCTCGATGGTGTTGCCGACCGCACTGGCGAAGGCCGCCTTGCGCACCGTGGACTTGTCGGGGTGCGCGACTCCGACGGCCATCCGACCTCCAGTTTTCGCTCGTGGGCGTCGACCGCCCGAGTGGTCGAGGGGAACCTCGATGCATTCGGGCGGGACGCGCGGCGCTGAGGTCCACGCCAACGATCTCCGGTCGTCGGGGAAACGTCCAGCCCTTTTCCCACGCACTGGATCGGCCGGGACGTGATGTGTGCCCCATCATTTCCGCAGGGCACTGGCTCTGGTTGCGCCGTTCGGACGAGATAACGTGAGGTCATGGCGACCGATGGCGAAGGTGAGAGCGCGCGCTGGCCGCGACGGCTCTACGAGGAGGGCGACGAGCCCGACCCCCGGTTCACGCTCGCCAACGAGCGGACGTTCCTGGCGTGGATCCGCACCGCGTTGGCGCTGATGGCCGGTGGTGTCGGCGTTGAGGCCCTCAACGCCGTTGCCGCTGAGCCCAGCGACATCCGCACGGTGCTGGCGGTCGCGTTGCTGCTGGCCGGGGTTCTGTGCAGCGGTACGGCTTTCACCAGGTGGGTGGCCACCGAACGGGCTCTGCGCCGGGGCAAGCCGCTTCCGGCTCCGCGGCTGGCTCCTGTGCTGGGCTACGGGTTGGGCGTGATCGGTGTGGCGGCCTGCGTGCTGCTGTTCGTGACCGGGTTCTGAGGTGGGCGAGCACCAGCCCTGGGATCCGGGTTTGCAGATCGAGCGCACGACCCTCGCCTGGTTGCGCACGGCGTTGGCGTTCATCGTGAGCCTGCTGGTGCTGCTCAAGCTGATCTCGCACCACAGCGCGATGGCCGCGGTCGTCTGCGCGCTGGCGACGTTGCCGACCAGCGGGGTGGTGGCGTGGCTGGTGTGGCGGCGCCACCAGCGCAGCGATCGGCGCCTGCGCGCGGAAGCACCGCTGCCGGGCGGGGCTTTGCCCGCCGCGACAGCGGTGCTGGCGATGCTCGCCGGGGCGACCGGCGCGGTGTACGTCCTGTTCGCTTAGGCGACGCGGACTTCGAGGGCGATGTTGCCGCGCACCGCGTTGGAGTACGGGCACACCGCGTCCGCGGCTTCGGCGAGCTGCTGAGCCTGTTCTTCGGGCACGCCGGGCAGTTCGACGAGGAGGGCGACGTTGAGGGCGAAGCCTCCGTCTCCGTTCGGGCCGATCCCGACCTCGGCGGTGACCGACGAGCCTTCGATCTCGACCTTCTGCTTGCGGGCGACGAGCTGGAGGGCGCTGTGGAAGCAGGCGGAGTAGCCGGCCGCGAACAGCTGCTCGGGGTTGGTGGCGCCGCCGGGGCCGCCCATCTCCTTGGGGATGGCCAGTTCGAGGTCGACCAAGCCGTCCGAGGTGCGGGTGCGTCCGCTGCGGCCTTCGCCGGTCGCGGTGGCCTCCGCCGTGTAGAGAACTGTCATCGCTTCGTCTCCCGATTCTCGGTGACCCGGCGTGCCGCGTCGTTCAACGTGGTCGTCAGGTTTTCCAATGTGGACCGCAGCTGCTCGACCTCGCCGAGGTCCATCCCGGTGGCGGAGACCATCCGCTGCGGGATGTCGCGCGCCTGCTGCCACAACGCGCGTCCTTCGTCGGTGACCTCGACGCGAACGGACCGCTCGTCGGCCTCGCTGCGCGAGCGGACGAGCAGCCCGCGGGTCTGGAGTCGTTTCAGCAGCGGCGACAACGTTCCCGAATCGAGCCGGAGGAGGCCTCCCAGCTCCTTGACCGTCAGCGACTCGCGCTCCCACAGCACCAGCATCACGAGGTACTGCGGGTAGGTCAGACCGACCTCGTCGAGGAACGGCCGGTAGAGGTTGGTGAAGGCCCGCGACGCGCTGTGCAGCGCGAAGCAGAGCAGCCGATCCAGCGTCGATCCCGATTCCGTCGTCACGAGAAGAATAGTAGCGCACAATTCAGTTGTGCACAACTCAATGGCGCGCAAGCGTCCCGTGGTCGATCACAGGGGGTTTCGGATTCCGCAGGTCAGCGCAGCGAGGCGGCCCGAGGCGATGACAGGAAGGTTCCCATCCTCACCTCGGGCCGCCGCTCAGCACTCGATGACGTTGACGGCCAAGCCGCCGCGCGCGGTCTCCTTGTACTTGTCCTTCATGTCGCGCCCGGTCTCCCGCATCGTCTTCATGACCTTGTCGAGGGACACGAAGTGCGTGCCGTCGCCGCGCAACGCCATCCGGGCAGCGGTGATCGCCTTGACCGAGGCCACCGCGTTGCGCTCGATGCACGGGATCTGCACCAGCCCGCCGATCGGATCGCAGGTGAGCCCCAGGTTGTGCTCCATCGCGATCTCCGCGGCGTTCTCCACCTGGCTCGGCGTGCCGCCGAGCACTTCGGCCAACCCGGCCGCGGCCATCGAGCACGCCGAACCGACTTCGCCCTGGCAGCCGACCTCCGCGCCGGAGATGGACGCGTTCTCCTTGAACAGCACGCCGATCGCCCCGGCCGTGAGCAGGAAGCGCACCACGCCGTCCTCGTCGGCACCAGGCACGAACCGCGCGTAGTAGTGCAGCACCGCGGGCACGATGCCCGCCGCGCCGTTGGTCGGCGCGGTCACCACGCGCCCGCCCGCGGCGTTCTCCTCGTTGACCGCCAGCGCGAACAGGGTGACCCACTCCAGCGGATCGTCCCGATCGGTCAGCTTCGCGGCCAACTCGGCCGCGCGCCTGCGCACCTTCAAGCCGCCGGGCAGCTCACCGGTGTTGCGGCAACCATTGTCGACGCATTCCCGCATCACCCGCCAGATGTCCAGCAGCCCCGCCCGCACCGCGGGTTCCTCCCGCCACGACAGCTCGTTGGCGAGCATCACCCCGCTGATCGGCAGATCCGACTCGGCGCTGCGGATCAGCAGGTCGGCGCCCGTGCTGAAGGGCATGGGAACCGCCGTGTCATCCGCCTTGATCCGGTCGGCACTGGCCGCGTCCTCGTCCACGACGAAGCCGCCGCCCACCGAGTAGTAGACCGCCGACTCCAGCTCGCTCCCGTCGTTGCCGATGGCGGTGAAGCGCATGCCGTTGGGGTGTTCCGGCAGCGATTTGCGCCGGTGCAGCACCAGATCTCGCGCGCTGGTGAAGGACAGCACGTGATCACCGCCGAGCCGCAGCAACCCGCTCCTGTCGATTTCGTCGACGCGCTGCGCGCCAGCCACCGGATCCACCGACTCCGGGCGATGCCCTTCCAACCCGAGAAGGACCGCGTTCGGGCTGCCGTGACCGCGACCGGTCGCGCCAAGGGAACCGAACAACTCCGCTTTGACCCTGTTGACCCTGGAGATGGTCCCGTTCGACCGCAGCTTCGCGGTGAACCGCTGCGCTGCGCGCATCGGCCCCACGGTGTGCGAACTGGACGGGCCGATCCCCACCGAGAACAGGTCGAAGACACTGATCGTCATTGATCGCCTCGCCTCGTTCCGGGCTCCGCGGCTACTCGTTGATCAATTCCGAGTACTGCTGGGCCGTGAGGGTCGCACCCGTCTCGGTCACGCGCACCTCGATCAGCCAGCCCTCGCCGTAGGGGTCGGCGTTGACCACGGCCGGGTCGTCCACAACGGACTCGTTGATGGCCACGACCTCGCCGGTGACGGGCGCGAACAGGTCGCTGACGGACTTGGTGGACTCCAGCTCGCCACACGCCTGGCCGGACTCGATCTGGTCGCCGACCTCGGGGAGCTGGACGAAGACGATGTCACCCAGGGCGCCCGCGGCGTGCTCGGTGATGCCGATCCGCGCGATCTCGCCGCGGTCCTCGATCCACTCGTGCTCTTCGGTGTAGGACAGGTTCGTGGGCAGCGACATGAGGGAGGCTCCATAGCTGTTTCGAAGGGACGTGCGTCCCCGGTTTCGGCTGGGCCTCCCCCTCTGTTGCGGAACCTGAGAGCTTCGCCGCGCGAGCGGCTTGCACCGTGGGTGGCCCGTCGGTGACGACGGACGCTTTCCAGAGTTGCCTCGCCCGAGCGGTCATGGGTGCCTGAGAGTTTGCTGGGGAGTGTTGCTCCTTCGGCGCCCTGCACTGCTGGCAGGGTCTCTCCCGCACGGGGTCGATGGCCGGTATGCGATTGTCGGCTTGCTCAGCAACGATAAACGGGCCAGCGAGACTGTCAATGGACATGTGATCTCCGCCGGCACGTCCTTGGTCGAGGAGGACCCTTCGATGCTCGACATCCGGGCGCTGGTCGAGCGAGTGGGCCCGGCCCTGCTGCGCACAGTGTTCAGCCCGGAACCCAACACCGTCGCCGGCGACGTGGTGATCGCCGAACCGGATCAGCCCACGACGGCGACCGGAGGCGACCTGGTGCTGGGGGTGGGGATCGGCGACGTCGAGCAGGCGGTGCGGCTGGTGCGCGACTGCGGCGAGCAAGGCGCGGCCGCGGTGCTGCTCAAGCCACCGGTGTCCGCTGAGGCCGCTGTCGTGGAAGCCGCGCGGGGCGCGGATGTGGCGCTGGTGGAGGTGCGTCCGGGCACCGCGTGGGCGCAGCTGGTGTGGCTGATCCGCGCGGCCCTGGCGGGCGGGATCAGGCAGGCGGAGGAGAGCGGCATCGGTGTCGCGGACCTGTTCCGGCTCGCCGACGCGGTCGCCGACGTCGTGGACGCGCCGGTGACCATCGAAGACGCCCATTCGCAGGTGCTGGCGTATTCGGCCCGGCAGGACCTGACCGATCCGGCGCGGGTCTCCACGATCATGGGCCGCAAGCAACCGGACGACGTGCTCGCGAAGTTCCGCGCCCGAGGCACGTTCCGGCAGCTCACCAAGGGCAGTTCGGCGATCTTCGTGCCCGCTCAGCAGGACGGGACGCTGCCGCGCCTGGTGATGCCGATCAGGATGGGCGGCGAGCTGCTCGGCTCGATGTGGGCGGTGGTGCCCGGCCCCGTCTCGGAGGAGCGCGCGACCGCCTTCGCCGACACGGCACCGCTGGTGGCGCTGCAGTTGTTGCGCTGGCGCGCGGTCGCCGACGTGCAGCGGCGGAGGACGGCCGAGCAGGTGCGGCTGCTGCTCGACGGCAGCGACGGCTGGCGGGCGGCGGCCAGCGAGCTGGCGGTGCCCAACGAGGAGCACCGCGTCATCGCGATCGAGATGCCCGCCTCCGACGAACCGGCCGAAGGGCAGCGGCTGGCGATGTGGGAGTGGATCACGCGGGGCATCGGACGACGACCGCTGGTCACCGAGATCGGCACCGTGCTCTACGCGCTGGTGCCTGACAAGGCTCGCGGGGGCGGCTGGCCGGAGCTGCGCCAGGCGCTGCTGTCGCACGACCTGTCCCCTCGCCCGCTCGTCGCGGTGGGAACGTCCGTGGCGGTCACCGACATCCCGAGCTCCCGAGCCCAGGCCGATGAGCTGATCGGGATGCTGCGCACGGGGCTGGTGCGGCAGCCCGTCGCGGTTTACGAGGACCTGTGGCACCTGCTGGTCCTCAGCCGGATGGCGGGCGCCGCCACCGACGCCGGTGTTGCCGCGCTGGGTCCTTTGGCGGTGCTGCGCGAGCACGATCGCGGGCAGGGCACCGACTACCAGGCCACCCTGCACGCCTGGCTGCGGCACCCGGGCGATCCCCGGCAGGCGGGCCGTGAGCTCCGGGTGCACCCCAACACCTTCCGGTACCGGATGAAGCGGATCGGCCAGCTGGTGGAGGTCGACCTCGACGACCCGGACGTCCGGTCCGCCCTCCTGGTGCAGCTGCTGGCCGAGCGCTGGGCCCAGCACGGCTGAGCCCGGGCGCGCGCGGGGGATCGCGAGCACGGGAACCGTTCTGTCGCTTCTGCCCTGCCCGCGAGCACCGACGTTGTGCTGGTGGCACAAACACCCCCGCCCAATCTCATGCCGTGGAAATGATGCGCTGTGGGTCACGTCGTCCGATCGTTGTTTTCACACGACGAAAGGACCCCACGGTGAAGATCGCAGTGCCTCGCGAGATCAAGAACAACGAGTACCGGGTCGCGATCACCCCAGCCGGTGTGCACGAGTTGACCGCCCGTGGTCACGACGTTTTCGTCGAGGCGGACGCCGGTGCCGGCTCCTCCATTCCCGATGAGGACTACCTCGCCTCCGGCGCGAAGGTGCTGGCCGCGGCCGACGACGTGTGGGCCGAAGGCGACCTCGTGCTCAAGGTCAAGGAGCCGATCGCCGAGGAGTACCCGCGGCTGCGCCGGGACCAGGTGCTGTTCACCTACCTGCACCTGGCCGCCTCCGCTGAGCTGACCGACGCGATGCTGACCTCGGGCATCACCGGCATCGCCTACGAGACCGTGCAGACCGAAGACGGCGGGCTGCCGCTGCTGGCGCCGATGAGCGAGGTCGCCGGGCGGTTGGCGCCGCTGGTGGGTGCGCATTCGCTGATGGCGCCCAGCGGCGGTCGTGGTGTGCTGCCCGGCGGAGTTCCCGGGGTTCACCCGGCGCGGGTCGTGGTGATCGGCGGCGGTGTCGCCGGACTCAACGCGGCTCGGGTGGCCCTGGGCATGGGCGCCGACGTGGAGCTGCTGGACACCAACGTCGACAAGCTGCGCGAGATCGACCGCGACTTCCACGGCCAGATCCGCACGGTCGCGTCCAACCGCTACACGGTCGAGCAATCGGTGCGCGCTGCTGACCTGGTGATCGGCGCGGTGCTGATCGCCGGCGCGAAGGCCCCCAAACTGGTGTCCAACCACCTGGTCTCGGAGATGAAGGCCGGCAGCGTGCTGGTGGACATCGCCATCGACCAGGGCGGATGCTTCGCCGACTCCCGGCCGACCACGCACGACGACCCGACCTACCGGGTGCACGACTCGGTCTTCTACTGCGTGGCGAACATGCCGGGCGCGGTGCCCACCACCTCCACGCACGCGCTGACCAACGTGACGCTCCCCTACGTGCTGCGCCTCGCCGACGCCGGTTGGCAGCAGGCGTGCCGCGCGGATGCCGCGCTGGCCGGCGGTCTCAACACCCACGCGGGCGACCTGGTCAACCGAGCCGTCGCCGAGGCGCACGGCCGCAGCTCCGTGGCGCTGAGCAGCGTCCTGGGCTGACGTCTCTCGGCACCTGGCGAGCGGGCGGGTTGCGCGGAAGGTTCCCTTCCCCGCAGTCCGCCCGCTCTGCTGTGACAGGAAGGTTCCCCTGCGCACATCAACTTCCGATGCCCTCGCCGGAAATTTGCACCGAGTTCCAATTCGAATTGGTTGGCCGGTAACCGAAGTGGCGAATGCGGCGCAATTCGCCGCATCCTGGAATCGGATTCGCCGCGAAAAGGCAAAATAGGGGCGGCCCGCTCAACCAGCCTGGGGGTCACCGGGAGCAGGCCGCCACTCTCAGTGTAGGGGAAGATCGCCGGTTTGCCGACGACGTGAGCGAGCACTTCGCCGCCAATTGCCAGCCGAATCGATAACCACTCGATGGGGTGAGTCTCGCCGGGTGCCCGTGCAGGCGTGAACCCGCGATGCCGATGTCACCCATCGGAGTAACGGCGGGTGACTGATCATCCGTCGCTCTCCAGCGGAAACTCCGATGCAGGAAAACGCGCTGACGGGTGGGAGAAAAACGTGACGGACACGGCACTGCGCAAGGCGGTTCTCGACCGGCTCGACGCCCTGGACCGAGTGATGGGCGAAGACGCCCCCGAAGTGCTGCTACCGATTGCCCGAACTGAGCTGTATCGCTTTACCGAAGCCCTTCGAACCCTGTTAGACGATCACGAGCCGGACTCCGACGGGCGCTGCCCGTCCTGCCGAGGAACGCTGCGGCGCAGACCCTGGCCCTGCAAGGTGTGGCAGGCCGCGCACCACCAGCTGATCACCGAACGCTCCGGATCATCGGAGCGCCGCGCCAGGCTTCGCCGCCAAACCCGGTCCCACCTACCCCGAAACCCCGAACCCGCCGTCGCGGTGATCCCCGAGCCGATCGTGTCCGCCACCGGCCCCGGGCCGTCCGACTGGGACACCGACGAGTTCATCCGCCCCGACCTCACGACCACGCCCACGACCCCGCCGCCGCTGGCCGAGCGGTTGGAAACCGACCACAGCAGGATCTACCGCGCAGCGGTGGTCGAACGCGCCTGACCTGCTGAACTCCCCGCATCCGGCACCCGCGACCCGCGGCGGCCACGACACCGCACCTTCACGGCCCCACCTGTCCGGCAGGATGGAGCCATCAGGGGTGACACACTGACGGGTGACCGGATGTGGGAGGGCGTGTGCACGACGGCAGCGGTCGCATCCACGTGCAAGGGCTGAACAAGAGATTCGGCCCCGTGCACGCGGTGCAGGACCTCAGCTTCACGGTGCAGCCCGGCGTGGTCACCGGCTTCCTGGGCCCCAACGGGGCGGGCAAGACCACCGCGCTGCGCATGATCCTCGGCCTGGTCACGCCCACGTCGGGCTCCGCGACCATCAACGGACTGCCGTTCCACCGGCTGCCGAACCCCGGAGGCGTCGTTGGCGCCGTGCTCGACGCGCACGGATTCCACCCGAGCCGCACCGCGCGCCACCACCTCCGCTGCTACGCGGCCGCCATGAACATCCCCGACGGCCAGGTCGACAGGGCGCTGGAGCTGGTCGGGCTCGCCGCCGCCGGGGACCGCAAGACCGGCGGGTTCTCGCTGGGCATGCGGCAGCGCCTGGCACTGGCCACCGCGCTGCTCGGCGACCCGCAGATCCTGATCCTCGACGAACCCGCCAACGGACTGGACCCCGAAGGCATCGCGTGGCTGCGGGGATTCCTGCAAGCCTTCGCCGCCGGGGGCCGGACCGTGCTGATGTCCAGCCACTTCCTTCGCGAGATCGAGCACACCGTGGACCGGTTGGTGATCATCAGCCAGGGCCGGTGCGTCTACGACGGGCACATCGACGAGCTCCGCGCCGCTCAGCAGTCACGAGCCCTTGTGCAGGCCGACTCCCCTGAGCTGCTGGTCGCCGAGGTCCAGGCAGCCGGTTACGGGGTCGAATACCTCCCGGACGGACGGCTGGCGGTCCTCGGGGCCGACTCCCGCGCGGTCGCCGACCTGGCGCTGCAGGCCGGGGTCGCGCTCTACGGGATGCAGGACGAGCGCGTCGACCTGGAACGGTTGTTCTTCCACCTCACCCAGGGGCAGTTCGCGGGACTCCCGCAGTACGCCCCGCCGGCATCGCAGACGTGGGCTGGGCCGGGACAGCCGGGCAATGGCGGGAGCGCAGGATGATCGGGCTGATCAAGGCCGAGTACCGGAAGATCTTCACCACCAGCCTGTGGTGGGCGCTGCTGATCCCCGTGGTCGTGCTGGGGTTCGCCGCCGGTTGGCTGGGCACCGCGTTCGGCGGGATCATCGACATGGTCGAGGAGTTCAGCGCGTCGCTCCCGCTGGGCCTGCTGTCGGTGGCGCTGTCGACGAACTTCGGCACGATCTTCGCGCTGCTGTTCGGCGCGATGGCCTTCGCCAGCGAGTTCCGCGCCAAGACCATCACCACGACGTACCTCACCGCCAACCCGCGCAGCTCCGTGCTGTGGGCGAAGTTGATCGCCTGCACGGGCATCGGAGTGCTCTACGGGATCGCGAACGTGCTGTTCGCCAGCCTTGGCGCCCTGCTCGGCGCCGGGCACGACATGAGCAACTTCGGCGGGTTCAGCAGCTGGCTCAGCGTCGGTGGAGCGGGCGTGCTGTCGATGCTGCTGTGGACGCTGCTCGGGGTCGGTTTCGGCGCGCTGATCGCCAACGCCGTGCTGGTGGTCATCCTGCCGCTGGTCTACAAGTTCGTGGTCGAGTTCATCCTGTCGTTCAGCCTGCTCGACACCCCCGTGTCCGGGATCGAGCCCTACCTGCCGGGCTCGGCGGGCAACGGCATCGTGTCCAACCTGGCGGTGCCGCTTTTCGTCTCCGCGGTGGCGGGCCCGAACGAACCGAACACACCGCGCACCGCGTTCGAACTCCTGCACCTGTTCTTCGGCGGCAGCTACGGGCACCCGTGGTGGGCCAGCCTGCTGACGTTCCTCGGCTACACCGCGGTATTCGTCGCCGGCGGCTGGTTCGTGGGCGCGCGGCGCGACGTGGCGTGAGGAGGGGAACCTTTCTGCCACCCCGGGCGCCGCGTCGACCGAAATGGCAGGAAGGTTCCCTTCCTCACCCGTTGGCGCCGGTCACACCGCAGGATCGGCGGTGCTGCGCCGTCGGTGCCGAGGCCTAACCTGGCGGGGTGAGCGACTCCGAGAATCCCCGCCGTTCGTCCGGCGGCTGGATCCGTCGCCTCTTCGCCGCTTGTCGGCGTCACCCGGTCGCACTGGTGTTGGCGATGGGCGCCTCCGTGACCGCGGTGGGGTTGGAGGCGCTGGTCCCGCTGCTGACCAAGCTCGCGGTCGACGACGCCGTGGCGCGCAGCACCGAGCGGCTGTGGTGGATCGTGATCGTGCTGCTGGTGCTGGGCCTGTTCCGGTTCGCCGCCGCCTTCGTCCGCCGCTACAGCGCGGGCCGACTGGCGCTGGACGTGCAGCACGACCTGCGGCGGGCGGTGTTCGCCGCCATGCAGCGCCTCGACGGCGGCAAGCAGGACGCGTTGCGCACGGGACAGGTGGTGTCGCGTTCCATCAGCGACCTGCAGCTCGTGCATTCGCTGCTGTCGATGCTTCCCCTGGCGGCCGGAACTGCGGTGCTGGCGGTGTTCGCGATCGCGGCGATGCTGTGGTTGTCGCCGCTGCTGACCGTGGTGGCGCTCATCGTGGCGCCGCTGATCGCCGTGGTCACCGCGCGCAGCAAGAAGAAGCTGTTCCCCGCCACCTGGTCGGCTCAGCAGCGGGCGGCCGACATCGCCCAGCACGTCGAGGAGACCGTCACCGGTGTCCGCGTGGTGAAGGGCTTCGGCCAGGAGGAGCGCGAGGTCGGCCGGCTGGAGTCGCGGGCGCGGCGGCTGTTCGCCGAGCGGCTGCGCGCGGCTCGGATGACGTCCCTTCCCGCGGCGAGCCTGGCGACGCTTCCCGCCGCCGGTCAGGTGGGTGTGCTGGGTCTGGGCGGCTGGCTGGTGTTCCAGGGCCAGGTGAGCTTGGGAACCTTCGTCGCATTCGCCGGCTACGTGGCGATGCTGTCCGGACCGGCACGGATGCTCTCCAGCGTCATGATCCAGGCCCAGCTCGCGCGGGCCGGGGTGGAGCGCATCCACGAGCTCACCGACTCGCAGCCCGAGGTCGAGGAGAAGCCGGACGCGCGCTCGCTGCCCGAGGGCCCGCTGGAGGTCCGGCTGGACGAGGTCGGTTTCGGCTACACCCGGGACCAGCCGGTGCTCCAGGACGCGACCTTGCGCGTCAGCCCGGGCGAGACGGTCGCGCTGGTGGGCCCGGCGGGGTCGGGCAAGTCGACGGTGTCGCTGCTGCTCCCCCGGTTCTACGACGTCCACTCGGGGCGCATCGCGATCGGCTCCACTGACACCGACGAGACCTTCGACATCCGCGACCTGCGGCTGGATTCGCTGCGCAGCGCGGTCGGCGTGGTCTTCGAGGAAGCGTTCTTGTTCTCCGACACCATTCGCGGCAACATCGCCTACGGGCGTTCCGACGCGAGCGAGGACGACGTGATCGCCGCCGCCAAGGGCGCGGAGGCCCACGAGTTCATCACCGGCCTGCCCGACGGCTACGACACCGCGGTCGGCGAACGCGGGCTGACGCTGTCCGGGGGTCAGCGCCAACGCGTGGCGCTGGCGAGGGCGCTGCTGTCCAACCCCAGGGTGCTGGTGCTCGACGACGCGACGTCGGCCGTCGATCCGGCGACGGAAGCCGCCATTCACGACACGCTGCGTTCGGTCACCGCGCAGCGCACCACGCTGCTCATCGCACACCGCCGCTCGACGCTGGCGCTGGCCGACCGGATCGCGGTGCTCGACGAAGGCCGCGTCGTGGACGTCGGCACCGAGGCTGAGCTGCGGGAGCGGTGCGAGCTGTTCCGCTCGCTGCTGGCGGGGCCGGGGGAAACGATCGACGACCCGCGCGACGAGCACGCCGAGGTCTCCCCCGACGGCATCACCCCGGAGCTGTGGCCGCAGGAGCAGCCGCCCGAGTGGTCGGCCGAAGACCCCGTGGTGACTTCCGCGGGCCGCCACGGCATGAGCACCACGTCGACTCCCCCCACGCCGGAACTGGTGGAGGGCATCCGCGGTCTGCCACCGACCCGCGACCTGCCCGAGGTGAGGGGAACCGATCCCACCGCCCCGGACCCGGAGTTCCGGCTGGCTCGGCTGCTCCGGCCGATCCGGTGGGGGCTGCTGCTGACGATCGCCTTGGTCGCCGGGGACGCGCTGACCTCGGTGCTGCTGCCGTCGCTGGTGCGGCACGGCATCGACAGCGGCGTCGGGACCGCGAACCTCAACACGTTGTGGCTGGCCACGGGGCTGGCGGGGCTGCTGGTGACCGGCGGATGGCTGGTGATCAAGCTGCAGACGGTGATCACCGCCCGCACCGGCGAAACCCTGCTGTACGTGCTGCGGCTGCGCAGCTTCGCTCACCTGCAGCGGCTCGGGCTGGACTTCTACGAGCGGGAGCTGGCCGGGCGGATCATGACCCGCATGACCACCGACGTCGACGCGCTGTCGACGTTCCTGCAGACGGGCCTGGCGACGTTCGTGGTCAGCGTGCTGACGCTGCTGGGCATCGCCGGAGCCTTGCTGATCACCGACCCGTCGCTGGCGCTGGTGGCGATGGCGGTGCTGCCGGTCCTGGTGGTCGCCACGATCATCTTCCGCAGGGTCTCCTCCACCGCCTACGCCGAGGCGCGGGAGCGGGTCAGCACCGTCAACGCCGACCTGCAGGAGAACGTCTCGGGCATGCGGGTGGCCCAGGCGCACCGCCGCGAGGGGCACGCGGCGAAGGTGTTCGCGCAGCGCAGCGACGCCTACCGGCGTTCGCGCCTGCGCGCGCAGCGCTACATCGCCACCTACTTCCCGTTCGTGGCGCTGCTGTCGGAGATCGCGCAGGCGGCGGTGCTGGGGGTCGGCGCCGCGCGGGTCGCTGCGGGTGAGCTGACGGCCGGGGTGCTGGTCGCTTTCCTGCTGTACCTGAGCCTTTTCTTCTCACCCGTGCAGCAGCTGTCCGGCGTCTTCGACGGGTATCAGCAGGCCAGGGTGGGTTTGCGGCGCATCGGCGACCTGCTGCGCACGCCGACGTCGGTGCCTGCCGCCGCCGAGCCGGTGGAGGTGCCCGAGCGGTTCCGCGGCGAGGTGGAGTTGCGGGCGGTGTCGTTCCGCTACCCCGGCACCGAGCAGTACGCGCTGCGGGAGGTGAACCTGCGGGTGCAGCCTGGCGAGACGGTGGCGCTGGTGGGTGCCACGGGTGCGGGCAAGTCGACCTTGATCAAGCTGATCGCCCGGTTCTACGACGTCTCCGAGGGCGCAGTGCTGGTCGATGGAACCGACGTGCGCGGCTACGACCTGGCGGCGTTCCACCAGCGGCTGGCGGTGGTGCCGCAGGAAGGGCACCTGTTCACCGGCGATGTCGCCGACAACATCACCTACGCCCGTCCCGACGCCGGACCGGCCGAGGTGGAGGCGGCTGCCCGAGCGGTAGGAGCCCTTCCGGGGATCTCGATGCTGCCGCACGGCTTCCGCCAGGAGGTCGGTGAGCGCGGCCGGGGGCTGTCCGCCGGTCAACGCCAGCTGGTCGCGCTGGCTCGGGCCCAGCTCGTCGACCCCGACGTGCTGCTGCTGGACGAGGCCACGGCAGCGCTGGATCCGGCGACCGAGTCGATGGTGGTGGCCGCCAGCGATCGGCTCGCCGCTCAGCGCACCACGTTCGTCGTCGCGCACCGGCTGGGCACGGCGGCTCGCGCGGACCGGATCGTGGTGGTCGACGGCGGGCGCATCGTCGAGCAGGGCGGGCACGAAGAGCTGCTGGCCCGCCGCGGGTACTACGCCCGGCTGTGGCGGGCGGCCGACGCCCACGGCGGCACGGTGGACGACGCCGCGGAGACGAGCAACATCGCGTGAGGAAGGGATCCTTCCTCTCACCCTTCCACCCGGCGGGAACGTTTCACCCATGGCATCGCGAGGTCGCTGCCGGGTGTGAGGAAGGGAACTTTTCTGTCACGATCGCCACGCCCCGTGTCGCCACGTGCGCACAACGAAGCCGAGCGGACGCTTGCAGGCGTGGCCGTCCAGGCAAAACGGGCGCTGAGGCCGATCGCGCGGGGCCGATCCCGCGATGCGAGCCGATCCGGCTACCAGTTGAGAACACAGCGTGTCGGTGAAACGCCATAATGAACAGGTACGACAACCCGTATGGACTAGTGCCAAGCGGCGCTGATCAGCGAACGAAGCGCACCAGGGGCGGTTGATGTTCGGCCGGACGGCTCGGACGGGGACACATCCCCGCTGGCCTGAGGATCCTGATCGATTCTGTGAGGAGAGTCGATCAGCCGAACGGCCGTCCTGTGTGTCAACCTCGCGAATCGGGCGGCTAGCCTGGTACCCGAGTGTGTCTGTAAATCACGAGCATATGGATCGAGGCGAACGCCAGCCGTGTCCAGCAGCCCCGCGTCACAGTTCGGCCCCAATGAGTGGTTGATCGAGGAGATGTACGAGAAGTTCCTCCAAGATCCCACTTCCGTAGACTCGGCGTGGCACGAATTCTTCGCCGACTACAAGTCGGGTCAGGCTACAAACGAGAACACCGCCACCGCTGCTGCGGCCGGCACTGCGGCGCCGCCGACACCGACGGCCACGGCGACGCGCGCCAGTGAGACCAACGGTCAAGCGCCCGCGCCTGCGGCCGCCGCGCCCGCGGCCAAGCCCGCCGCCGCTCCGAAGCCTTCTCCGCAGCAGGCCGCCAAGGCCGCCCCGGTCAAGCAGCCCCAGGCAGAGGGCGATGTGAAGACCCTGCGCGGCGCTGCGGCCGCGATCGCCAAGAACATGGACCAGTCGCTGACGGTTCCCACCGCGACGAGCGTGCGCGCGGTGCCCGCCAAGCTCCTGTTCGACAACCGCATCGTCATCAACAACCACCTCAAGCGGAACAAGGGCGGGAAGATCTCCTTCACGCACCTGATCGGCTACGCGCTGGTCAGGGCGGTCAAGGACTTCCCGAACATGAACCGCCACTACGGCGAGGACGCCAAGGGCAAGCCCGCAGCGGTCACGCCGGAGCACATCAACCTGGGCCTGGCGATCGACATGCCGGGCAAGGACGGTTCGCGCAACCTCGTGGTCGCCTCCATCAAGGGCTGCGAGGACATGACGTTCCAGCAGTTCTGGCAGGCCTACGAGGACATCATCCGCAAGGCGCGCAGCAACGCGCTGACCGCGGACGACTTCTCCGGCACCACGATCTCGCTGACCAACCCGGGCCCGTCGGGCACCAACCACTCGGTGCCGCGGCTGACCAAGGGCCAGAGCGCGATCATCGGTGTCGGCGCGATGGACTACCCCGCCGAGTTCCAGGGCGCCAGCGAGAAGACCCTGGTCGACATGGGCATCAGCAAGATCGTGACGCTGACGTCCACCTACGACCACCGCGTCATCCAGGGCGCCGAGTCCGGTGACTTCCTGCGCCGCGTGCACCAGCTGCTGCTGGGCGAGGACGGGTTCTTCGACGACATCTTCGCGTCGCTGCGCATCCCGTACGAGCCGGTGCGCTGGACGCAGGACATCCCCGAGGGCGCCGTCGACAAGACCGCCCGGGTGCTCGAGCTGATCGACGCCTACCGCACCCGCGGTCACCTGATGGCCGACATCGACCCGCTGAACTACCGGCAGCGTCGGCACGAGGACCTCGACGTCCTGTCGCACAGCCTCACGCTGTGGGACCTGGACCGCGAGTTCGCCGTGGGCGGTTTCGCCGGTCGCGAGAAGATGAAGCTGCGCGACGTGCTGGGCGTGCTGCGCGACTCCTACTGCCGCACGGTCGGCGTGGAGTACATGCACATCCTGGAGCCGGACGAGCGCGAATGGCTGCAGCAACGGGTCGAGAAGCCGCACACCAAGCCGGACTCGACCGAGCAGAAGTACATCCTGTCGAAGCTCAACGCGGCCGAGGCGTTCGAGACGTTCCTGCAGACCAAGTACGTCGGGCAGAAGCGGTTCTCGCTGGAAGGCGCCGAAACCGTGGTTCCGCTGCTGGACGCGGTGCTGGACAACTCCGCTGCCAACGAGCTCGACGAGGTCGTCATCGGCATGCCGCACCGTGGCCGCCTGAACGTGCTGGCCAACATCGTCGGCAAGCCGATCTCGCAGATCTTCCGCGAGTTCGAGGGCAACCTCGACCCGGGTCAGGCCCACGGTTCCGGTGACGTGAAGTACCACCTGGGTGCCGAGGGCAAGTACTTCCGGATGTTCGGTGACGGCGAGACCAAGGTGTCGCTGACCTCGAACCCCTCCCACCTGGAGGCCGTGGACCCGGTGCTGGAGGGCATCGTCCGCGCCAAGCAGGACATCCTGGACAAGGGCCAGGAGGGCTTCACGGTGCTGCCGGTGCTGCTGCACGGTGACGCCGCGTTCGCCGGTCAGGGCGTGGTCGCCGAGACGCTGAACCTGTCGCTGCTGCGCGGCTACCGCACCGGTGGCACCGTGCACGTGATCGTCAACAACCAGGTCGGCTACACGACGGCCCCGGAGCACTCGCGTTCCAGCAAGTACTGCACCGACGTCGCGAAGATGATCGGCGCGCCGGTGTTCCACGTCAACGGTGACGACCCCGAGGCGTGCGTGTGGGTCGCGCGGCTGGCCGTGGAGTACCGCCAGGCGTTCGGCAAGGACGTCGTGATCGACATGGTCTGCTACCGCCGTCGTGGTCACAACGAGGGTGACGACCCGTCGATGACGCAGCCGAAGATGTACGACGCGATCGACAAGATGCGCAGCGTCCGCAAGGTCTACACCGAGTCGCTGATCGGCCGCGGTGACATCACCGTGGACGAGGCGGAGAAGGCTCTCAAGGACTACGCGGCTCAGCTGGAGCACGTGTTCAACGAGGTCCGCGAGCTGGAGAAGCACCCGCCGGCACCGAGCCCGTCGGTCGAGGCCGAGCAGCAGGTGCCGCGCGGCCTGTCCACCGCGATCTCGCAGGAGACGCTGGAGCACATCTCCGAGGCGCAGATCAACCTGCCGGACGGCTTCTCCCCGCACCCGCGCGTGAAGCCGGTCCTGGAGCGTCGCGCCAAGATGGGCCGCGAGGGTGGCATCGACTGGGCCTTCGGCGAGCTGCTCGCGTTCGGTTCGCTGGTGATGGAGGGCCGCCAGGTCCGCCTGACCGGTCAGGACAGCCGTCGCGGCACGTTCGGTCAGCGCCACTCGGTGCTCATCGACCGCAAGAACGACTCGGAGTACACGCCGCTGCAGAACCTCTCCGGTGAGCAGGGCAAGTTCCTGGTCTACGACTCGGCGCTGTCGGAGTTCGCGGCACTAGGCTTCGAGTACGGCTACTCGGTGGGCAACCCCGAGTCGCTGGTGCTGTGGGAAGCGCAGTTCGGTGACTTCTTCAACGGCGCCCAGTCGATCATCGACGAGTTCATCTCGTCCGGTGAGGCCAAGTGGGGCCAGCGCTCCGACGTGGTGATGCTGCTGCCGCACGGCCAGGAGGGCCAGGGCCCGGACCACAGCTCGGGTCGCATCGAGCGGTGGCTGCAGCTGTGCGCCGAGGGTTCGATGACGGTCGCGATGCCGTCGACCCCGGCGAACTACTTCCACCTGCTGCGTCGGCACGCCTTGGACGGCATCCACCGTCCGCTGGTGGTGTTCACGCCGAAGTCGATGCTGCGACTGAAGGCCGCCACGAGCCCGGTCGAGGACTTCACCGAGGGCAAGTTCACCTCGGTGATCGACGACCCGACTCAGCCGGACCCGTCGCAGGTCACCAAGCTGGTGCTGTGCACCGGCAAGCTCTACTACGAGCTGGCGGCCCACCGCGACAAGAACGGCATCACCGACACCGCGGTGGCGCGGCTCGAGCAGCTCTACCCGCTGCCGCACCGCAAGCTGGGTGCCCTGTTCGAGCGGTACCCGAACCTGGAGTCGGTCCGCTGGACGCAGGAGGAGCCGGCCAACCAGGGCGCGTGGCCGTTCCTGGGCTTGGCGCTGACCGAGCAGTTCCCGGAGCTGATCGGCAAGCTCAAGCGGGTCTCGCGTCGTCCGATGGCCGCTCCGGCCACCGGCCTGGCCAAGGTCCACGAGGTCGAGCAGGCCGAGGTCGTGCAGACCGCGTTCGCCTGATCTTCCAGTTGAAGCGGGCCGTCGGTTCCTCCGGGAACCGGCGGCCCGCTTTGTCGTGCTCGGGTGCGGTCGGCGGAGTGTGCACGGGAACCTTCCGCTCACTTCGACCGGGGCGCATCGCTTGTGGTGACGGGCCGTTTCGTACCCTGCTGTTCCCAACCACACCGCGTCGAAGATCGACGGAGCACTAGGAGGAAGCGGTGTATTTCACCGACCGCGGCATTGAAGAACTCGAAGAGCGTCGCGGTGACGACGAGGTCACCTTGGCGTGGGTCGCTGACCGGATGCGGGCCTTCGTGGACCTCAACCCGGATTTCGAGGACGCCACTGAGCGTTTGGCGACCTTCCTCGCGCGCGACGACGCCGACGACGAGTGAGGTGGCCCCGGCCGCGCACCCCCGGACGCGCGGCCGGGCCCACGTTCACGCCCGCAGCACCGCGCGGCCGACGATCTCGCGCTGCTCGATGGCGGTGTGCGCGTCAGCGGCGCGTTCGAGGGGGAAGGTTCGTCCGATGGCCGGGGTGATGTGTCCGGCGGCGGCTTCTGCCAGTGCCTTGATGAGCACGTCCTTCCGCTGGTCGCGCGAGAGCTGCTGGATCTCGAGGAGCCCGGTGACGGTCACGTCGTGCCGCCGCGCTTCGTCGGCGTCGATCTCGGCGAAGTCCTCGTCGGAGGCGCCGTAGGTGATGACGCGCGCGCCGTTGTCGGCGGACTGGAACGCGGCTCGCCCGTACGCGCCGCCGGCGCCGTCGAAGATGACGTCGACGCCACCGGTCAGTTCGCGGACCTTCTCGACCCAGCCCGGTGCGCTGTAGTCGACCGGCTCGGCGCCGAGTTCGCGCACCAGGCCGAGTTTCGCCTCGCCTCGCGCAGCGCCGATGACCTGCGCCCCCGCGGTTCTGGCCAGCTGGACGATGATGGAAGCGGCTCCGCCCGCCGCGGCGGTGACGAGCACCCGGTCTCCCGGGCGCACGGCCGCGTGGTCGACCAGTTGCACGGCGATGCTGGCGTCGTGCAGGAGCACCACTGCTGCCTGCTCGTCCAGTCCGTCGGGGATCAGCACGAGCTCGGATTCTTCGACGGGGACCAGTTCGGCGTAGGTCCCGCTGTTCTCGGTGCTGGCGACGACCTTCTTGCCCCACCACGCCGGGTCGACGTCCGCGCCCAGCGCAACCACTTCCCCGGCGATGCCGTCTCCGGGGATGTAGGGCGGGTTCATCTCGAAGTACTCCTGCCCCCAGCCTTGGCGGAGACGCGTGTCGAGGAACAGCACGTCCACGGCCGCCATCCGCACCAGCACCTGTCCCGGTCGTGGCACGGGATCGGCCTTCTCGACCACCGACAGGACTTCCGGTCCCCCGTATTCGGTCACCTGCACCGCGCGCATCCTGATCACTCCGTTCTCGATCGGCTCCTGCCCACCCTCTGACTTCGAGTTAACTGGAGGTCAAGAGCAGCGGGAGAATCAGCAGCAGTGCTCACCGCGCCAAGCTTGCCGGCCTTCGTTGACCGCGGCGGCCGCGATCACCAAACCCACCAGCGGGTCTGCCCACCACCAGCCGAGGAAGCTGTTGAGGACGAGCCCGAGGAGCAGCACTCCGGACAGGTAGGTGCACAGCAGGGTCTGCTTCGAGTCGGCGACGGCGCTCGCCGATCCGAGTTCACGCCCCGCTCGCCGTTGCGCGTAGGACAGCAGCGGCATGATCAGCAGCGAGAGGGAAGCGACCACGATGCCGGCGGTGGAATGGTCGGCGGCCTCCGCGCCGAGCAGGCTGCGCACGGATTCGACCGTCACGTAGAGCGCCAGCGCGAAGAACGACACGGCGATCACCTTCAGCGCGGTTCGCTCGCGCGCCTCCGGGTCGGAACCGGCGAACTGCCACGCGACCGCAGCCGCGGAGGCGACCTCGATGACCGAATCCAGCCCGAACCCGATCAGCGCGGTGGAGGACGCGGCAGCGCCTGCGCTGATGGCCACGACCGCTTCGATCACGTTGTAGGAGATCGTGGCGCCCACCAGCCACCGCACCCGACGCTGCAGCGAACGGCGTCGCGCGTCCGCGATGACGGTCTCCGTTCGCGCGCAGCACCGGTCGCCGCAATCGGCTTCGTCGACGCGCGCTGGGCGCTGCCGCTGCTCGTCGTCACACATGCGGGACCTCGTCGTGGAGCGTCTCCGTGCCGTAGTTCGGGCAGAGGGCGACGGCGTTTCCGGTCGCGGCGAGCAGGGTTTCAGCGGCGGTCAGCAGCTCCACCAGCTCTGGACGGGCGAGCGAGTAGAACACCTGCCGCCCTTGTGGGCGGCCGTCGACCAAGCCGCAGTCCCGCAGGCAAGCCACGTGCGCCGACACGGTCGACTGCGCCAAACCGAGGTTCCCCACGAGGTCGGCGACCCGCGCCTCACCTTCGGCGAGACGTCGCACGATGGCCAATCGCGTGCCGTCGGACAGTCCGTGGAACAGCGCTGCAGCCGCGTCCAGCTCCTGATTGATCGCCATTCGACGATGTTAGCACTGTTCGACGATGAAACTCGATCAGCCGAGGCGCTTCGCCAAGGCGAGCTGCGTCAGGTAGCGCATGGTGATCACGCCGTCATGATCAGCGTCGATGCGCTGCCCGATGCAGCCCAGGAGCTGGTCACGCGCTGAGGTCGGCATCGCTCGATGCCGCGAGCAGGTCATCAGCAGGCCGAGGTACTGGTCGGTCGTGTAGCTGGCTTCCCACTCGTAACGGTGGAACTCCGGCGGGCTGAACCGAGCCGAGCGGTGGAACTCCTCAGGGTCCTTCGGGATCTCGTCGGCGACCGGAAGGCGCTGGCCGGGCTCGGTGTTGGGATCGAATCGCTCATAGCACTGCTGGGCCTGCGCGAAGAACTCGTCGCTTCCGCCGGCGATGTGGTGCGTCGAGACCACGGCGAGCGCCCCTCGGGAACGCAGCGCATCGGCGGCCTTGACCATGCGCACCGCGGGGTCGAGCCAGTGGAACGAGCCCGCCGCCACGACCAGTTCGAACCCCACCGGCGGGAGCGACCAGTCCTCGAACGCGGCGACCACCACCCTCGCGGACACGTAGTAGGCGAGGTGACGCCGGGCGATCTCAGCCAGCTCCTCCCCAGGTTCGAGAGCGGTGACCGCGAACCCGCGGGCAACCAGCGGCACGGTCGCCTGCCCGGTGCCGCAGCCGATCTCGAGCACCCGAGCCCCTTCACCGACGGCTGCGGTGAGCACGTCGAACAGCTGCGCCGGGTAGCCCGGGCGGTACCGGTCGTAGAGGTCGGCGTCCTCGGTGAACACCGACCGCATCCGCTCGCGGTCGTTCACCGAGGCGTTCTCGAACCGCAGGTCATGAGCGCAGTCTACGAACCTGCGGCCGTGTTGACAGGAAGGTTCCCGTGCTCACGACCGGAAGGTGTCAAGGCGAGCACCGCGAGGGTCGCCCCACCGCGGTGGCCTCATCGAACGCGGTCGCCTTCGCGCCACACAGCGCGGGTCAGGGGAACGCCAGGCCGATACGCCAGCCACGTCGTGCTCGGAGCGTCGAGCACCTGGAGATCGGCTCGGGCGCCCGGGCGCAGCACGCCGACGGCACCGTCGCCGGTTTCGCGGCGCAGCGCACGCGCCCCGCCCCAGGTGGCCGCGCGGACGGCTTCGGCCACGCTCATCCGCATCTGCAGGACCGCGGTCGTCACGCAGAAGGCCATCGACGAGGTGTAGGACGACCCCGGGTTGCAGTTACTGGCCAGCGCCACGGTGGCCCCGGCGTCGAGCAGCGCACGTGCGTCCGGGAGGGGTTGGCGGGTGGACAGATCGCAGGCCGGCAGCAAGGTCGCGACAGTCTCAGAAGCCGCGAGCGCGTCCACGTCGGAGGGCTCCAGGTGGGTGCAGTGGTCGACGCTGGCCGCGCCCAATTCGACCGCCAAGGTCACTCCCGGCCCGGGTCCGAGCTGGTTGCCGTGCACCCGCAGTCCCAGGCCGCGCCGACGGGCGGCCGCCAGCACTCGACGGGACTGGTCGGCGTCGAAGGCCCCTTCCTCGCAGAACACGTCGCACCATCCGACGTGCTCGGCGACGGCGTCGAGCATCTCTCCGCACACCAGGTCCACGTAGTCGGCCGCGTCGGTCCCGGGCGGGACGAGGTGGGCCCCGAGGAAGGTGACCTCGTCGGCGACGGAGGCGGCGATCTTCGCCGCGCGCAGCTCGTCCTCGACGGTCAGCCCGTAGCCGGTCTTGGTCTCCACGCAGGTCGTGCCCTGGGCGGCGGCCTCCTCGACGTGACGGCGCAGGTTGTCCGCGAGTTCGGCGTCGGCGGCCTGCCTGGTGGCGTTGACGGTGACCGCGATCCCGCCCGCCTGGTAGGGCTGACCGGACATGCGGGCGGCGAACTCGGCGGTGCGGTCGCCGGCGAAGACGAGGTGGGTGTGGCTGTCCACCCAGCCGGGCAGGACCGCTCGCCCCTCGACGTCGACGCGCTCGTCCGCGTCCGGCGCGGATCCGGCGTGACCGACCCAGGCGACGCGGTCGCCGTCGATGACCACCGCCGCGTCGGCGATGGTGCCGAGCGCGTCGTCGTTGGTCGTGAGTTCACCGATTCCAGTGATAACAGTGGATGACATCGCTGCCTATTTCCTCACGCTCGAAGCGCCGTGATGGATTCGCGCAGTTCACGCGCGGTGTCGATGGTCGTGTGGGCTCCGTCGGCGACCACGGTCCTGCCCTCGGTGATCACCTCGCGCACGTCCCCGGCGCGGGCCACGGCCGGGACCACCGGGAGTGCGACACCGGCCAAGCGCGGTGTGTCGAGGTCGATCGCGACGAAGTCAGCGCGGGCTCCCACTTCGAGCCGTCCCGCATCGCCTCGCCCGATGGCGGAGTGCGCGGTGGCCATCGCGAGCAGCTCGCCCGGTCCGTGATGTCCGCGGGTCTCCGTGGCCAACCGCTGGTAGGTCTCCACGGCCTGCGCCTCAGCGAGGACGTCGATGACCGAGTGCCCGTCGCTGCCCAGTGACAGAGGACTTCCCGCCACCGCCAGAGCCCCGGCAGGACCGATCCCGTCGGCCAGGTCCGCCTCGGTCGTCGCGCACAGGCACACCCCGGTTCCGCTACCGCCCAGCAGCGCCACATCCCCGGCCGCGAGGTGCGTGGCGTGCACGGCGGTGACGTCCTCACCGAGCGCACCGCACTCAGCCAGCAGCTGCACCGGTGTCCGGCCATGAGCCGCCAGGCACGCCTCGTTCTCCGCGCGCTGCTCGGACACGTGGAGGTGCAGGGGAACCTTCCTGTCACGCGCCCAGCCCGCGACCTCCCCGATGGCCTCGGCCGGCACCGCGCGCACCGAGTGCACCGCGGCCCCCAGCAGCACGTCCTGCGCGGTGAAGGACTCCGCGCGTTCGCCCCACCCTGCCGCGTCGCCGTCGGAGAACCGTTGCTGAACCTCGTCGAGTTCCCGGTCGAAACCACCTGCGAGATAGCAGGTGTCCAGCAGCGTCAGGCTGATCCCGGCGTCGTGGGCGGCTTGCGCCAGCGCGTGGCTCATCGCGTTCGGGTCGCGGTAGCGGGAACCGCCGGGCCCGTGGTGCAGGTAGTGGAACTCGCCGACACCGGTGATGCCCGCTTGCACCATCTCCGCGTAGACGCCGCGCGCGAGCAGGTAGTAGCTGTCCGGGTCGAGCTTCGCCGCGACCCGGTACATCTGCTCCCGCCAGGTCCAGAACGTGCCGCGGGCGGTGTCACCGCGCAGAGCCCGGTGGAAGGCGTGGGAGTGCGCGTTGGCCAGGCCCGGCAGCACCAGACCGGGAAGCCTCCGCGCACCACCGGGCGCCTCGGCTTGCCGAACCGCGGTGATCCGCCCGGACTCGACCTCGAACAGCACGTCCCGGCAGGGGCCTTCGGGCAGCCACGCCCATTCGCACCAGAACATCCCCTCACCCCGCCAGGTCTGCGAGGACGCGGGCGAGAGCATGGGAACCTTCCTCGCAGTCCTCGGCGGTCGCGTGCTCTTCGGGGGCGTGGCTGATGCCGGTCGGGTTGCGCACGAACAGCATCGCGGTCGGCTTCTCCGCTGCGAGCACGCCCGCGTCGTGGCCGGCGCCGGTGGGCAGGACCGGGACGTCGTCGAGGACACCGCGCAGCCGGTCGCGCAGCGCCGGGTCGAAGTGGACGGTGTCGCCGAAGGATTCCTCGACGACCTCCACCTGGCACCCTTCCTGCGCTGCGAATTCCCTTGCCCGCCCGGCGATGTCGTCGACCATCGATCGCGCCCCGCTGGGAGCGCGCGCGTCGAGGTGGACGTCCACGGTCGAGGCGATGACGTTCGTGCCTCCCGGGGTGGGCACGAGCCTGCCGACCGTCGCGCGACCGTCGGGTGTCGCGGCTGCCGTGCGGCGAGCGGCGAGGACGAGTTGCGCTGCGGGGAGCATGGGATCGTTTCGGTCATCGATGAGCGTGGCGCCCGCGTGGTTCCCCTGACCGCTGAAGCGGAACCGCCACCTGCCGTGCCCGAGGATCGAATCGGCGACCGCGACGGGACGATCCAGGTCGATCAGGCCCTTGCCCTGCTCGACGTGCAGTTCCACGAAGGTCCCGATGCGCACGAGAGCGGTCTCGTCCCGGCCGATGCGTGCGGGGTCCGCGCCGAAGGAGCGCATCGCTTCGGCGAGGGTGCCTCCGTCGGGGTCGCGCAGGTTGCGGGCGTGATCCGGGTGGATGGTTCCCGTCATCAGCCGGGACCCGAGGCAGGGCACGCCGAAGCGGCCGCCTTCCTCCTCCGCGAAGACCACCACGGCCAGCGGGGTGCGCGGCTGAAAACCGCGTTCCCGCAGCAGTTCCACGGCTTCGAGCGCGCTGACCACGCCGAGGGGGCCGTCGAAGGCCCCGCCGCCGGGAACCGAGTCGAGATGGCTGCCGGTGACGACCGCGCCCGGACCCGGCTGTCCCCACCAAGCCCAGATGTTGGTGTTGGCATCGGTTTCCACCGCGAGCCCGCGGTTCTGGGCCTGCTCGACGAACCACTCGCGCAGGTGCCGCTCGGCGTCGTCGAAGACGTGCCGCGAGTAGCCGCCGCGCCGCTGGTCCGCGCCGATCCCGGCGATGGCGTTCAGCCCGCTCATCGGCTCACCAGCGGGGTCCGCACGCCGCGCTCGGCGGCGACCTCTTCGGCGCGTTCGTACCCGGCGTCGACGTGCCGGATCACTCCCATGCCCGGGTCGTTGGTGAGCACACGCTGAAGCTTCTGGGCGGCGAGTTCGGTGCCGTCGGCGATCGTGACCTGCCCGGCGTGCAGGGAACGTCCCATGCCGACGCCGCCGCCGTGGTGCAGCGACACCCACGTCGCGCCGGAGGCCGTGTTGACCAGGGCGTTGAGCAGCGGCCAGTCGGCGACCGCGTCGGAGGAGTCCGCCATCGCCTCGGTTTCGCGGTAGGGGGAGGCGACCGATCCGCAGTCGAGGTGGTCGCGGCCGAGGACCACGGGTGCGGCGAGCTCGCCGGAGGCGACCATCTCGTTGAACCGCAGGCCGGCTGCGGCGCGCTCGCCGTAGCCGAGCCAGCAGATCCGGGCGGGAAGACCGTGGAAGGGAACCTTCCTGTCAGCCAACCGCAGCCAGCGGGCGAGGTGCTCGTCGTCGCCGAAGAGCTCCAGCACGGCCTTGTCGGTCTTGGCGATGTCGGCGGGGTCGCCGGACAGCGCCGCCCATCGGAAGGGACCTTTTCCTTCGCAGAACAGCGGGCGGATGTAGGCGGGGACGAAACCCGGGTAGGCGAAGGCGCGGTCGTACCCGGCGAGCTGGGCTTCGCCGCGCAGCGAGTTGCCGTAGTCGAAGACCTCGGCGCCCGCGTCGAGGAAACCCACCATCGCCTCGACGTGCTGGGCCATCGATTCCCGCGCGCGGGTGGTGAACTCGTCGGGTTTGCGGGCCGCGTAGTCGGCCCAGTCCGACAGGTCCACGTCCAGCGGGAGGTACGACAGCGGGTCGTGCGCCGAGGTCTGGTCGGTGACGATGTCCGCAGGCACTCCGCGTCGCAGCATCTCGGGGAGCAGCTGCGCCGCGTTGCCGATGACGGCCACCGAGTAGGCGCGACGGTCCCGCTTGGCGGCGACGGCCTTGTCGATGGCTTCGTCGAGGGAGTCGGCGACCTCGTCGAGGTAGCCCTGGCGGGCGCGGCGGTGGGCGCGTTCCGGGTCGCACTCGACGACCAGCGCGACGCCTTCGTTCATGGTGACCGCGAGCGGCTGCGCTCCGCCCATGCCGCCGAGTCCTGCGGTGATGGTGAGCGTTCCGGCGAGGGTGCCGCCGAAGCGCTTGGTGGCGATGGCCCCGAACGTCTCGTAGGTGCCCTGGAGGATCCCTTGGGTGCCGATGTAGATCCAGGATCCGGCGGTCATCTGGCCGTACATCATCAGGCCGAGGTCGTCGAGACGCCTGAACTCCGACCAGTTCGCCCAGTCGCCGACGAGGTTGGAGTTGGCGATGAGCACGCGCGGCGCCCACTCGTGGGTTTGCAGCACGCCGACGGGCTTTCCGGACTGCACGAGCAGCGTCTCGTCCTGGCCGAGCGTGGTCAGTTCGCGCACGATCGCCTGGTAGCAGGCCCAGTTGCGGGCGGCCTTGCCGGTTCCGCCGTAGACGACGAGGTCCTGCGGGCGTTCGGCGACGTCGGGGTCGAGGTTGTTCTGCAGCATCCGCAGCGGTGCCTCGGTGCTCCAGCTGCGGGCGGTCAGCGTCGTGCCGCGTGGGGCGCGCACGTCGGTCATCGATCCCTCCCTGATTCGGCGGCGGCGAGGACTTCGCCGTTGCGGATGAGTCGTTCTGCGGCGGCGATCTCGGGTGCCACGTGCCGGTCGGGGCCCGGTCCCGGCACGTCGCGGCGCAGCAGGTCGCGGACCGCGCCGGTGGCGGGGCCGGGGTCCAGGGGTGCGCGCAGGTCGAGGGCGCGTGCGGCGGTGAGCAGTTCGACGGCCAGCACGGTGGTGAGGCCGTCGACGGAGCGGCGGAGCTTGCGGGCGGCGGCCCAGCCCATGGACACGTGGTCTTCCTGCATGGCGCTGGTGGGGATGGAGTCCACGGAGGCGGGCACGGCGAGGCGTTTGAGCTCGGAGACGATCCCGGCCTGCGTGTAGTGGGCGATCATGTGCCCGGAGTCGACGCCGGGGTCGTCGGCGAGGAACGCCGGGAGCCCGTGGGAGCGGGCGACGTCGAGCATCCGGTCGGTGCGCCGGTCGCAGATGCTGGCCACGTCGGCCAGCGCGATGGCCAGGAAGTCCAGCACGTATCCCAGCGGCGCGCCGTGGAAGTTGCCGTTGGACTCGATGCGGCCGTCGGGCAGCACGACGGGGTTGTCGATGGCGGACGCGAGTTCGCGATCGGCGACGGTCTCGGCGTGGCCGACGGTGTCGCGGGCGGCGCCGTGGACCTGCGGTGAGCAGCGCAGCGAATAGGCGTCCTGGACGCGCGGGCAGTCGGGGCCGCGGTGGCTGGCCACGATCGGCGAGCGTGACAGGAAGGCGGCCATCCTCTCAGCCGAGAGGGCTTGACCGGGGTGCGGGCGGAGCGCTTGCAGGTCAGCGGCGAAGGGACGGTCGGTGCCGAGCAGCGCCTCGACGCTCATCGCTGCGGTGAGGTCGGCGACGTCGATCAGGGCGGTGATCTCGCGCAGGGCGAGCACCAGCATGCCGAGCATGCCGTCGGTGCCGTTGGTGAGGGCGAGCCCTTCCTTCTCGGCGAGCACGACCGGCTCGATGCCGGCTTCGGCCAGCGCTTCGGAGGCCGGGCGCTGCCGGCCGGAGGAGTCGAGGACCTCACCTTCGCCGGTGAGCGCCAGGGCGACGGCGGCGAGCGGGGCGAGGTCGCCCGAGCAGCCGAGGGAGCCGTGCTCGTGCACGAGGGGAACGATCCCGGCGTTGAGCATCGCGGCCAGGGCGTGGGCGGTTTCGGGCCGGACCCCGGTGTGACCGGTGGCGATGGTGTGCAGGCGCAGCAGCATCTGGGCGCGCACGACTTCGGGTTCGACCGGGTCGCCGGCGCCCGCGGCGTGGGAGCGGACGAAGGACTGCTGCAAGGCCGCCCTTCGCTCACTGGGGATGTGGCGCACGGCGAGGGCGCCGAAGCCGGTGGAGACCCCGTAGACGGGTCGTTCTTCGGCTGCCAGTTCTTCGATGTGCTTGCGGGTGGCGGCGATGCCTCGTTCGGCGGGCTCGCTGAGCCGCACGGTGCTCCCCTCGCGCGCGACCGAGACGACTTCGGCGCGTGACAGCGGCTGCGGACCGAGGAACAACTCGTTGTGCATGTCCCCATCCCAGCTCGCGGAAGCTCCTGGCAGAAGCCCTGATGGTGGGACTCTGTCTGGGATGCCAGACTCCAGGCGTGGGCGACAGCAGTGACGTGCCCGCGCTGCGGCGCGGCTTGGCGATCTTGCGGGCGCTGGCCGGGCGGGCCGGTCCGGTGTCGGCGGGCGTGCTGGCGCGCGAGCTGAGTTTGCCGAGGTCGACGACGTACCACCTGCTGGCGGAGTTGGTGGCGGGCGGTTTCGTGGTGCATCTGCCGGAGGAGCGCCGCTACGGGCTGGGGGTCGCGGCGTTCGAGCTGGGTTCGGCTTACCTGCGGCACGATCCGCTCGAACGGTTGGCGGGTCCGATCCTGCGGCGGTTGGTGGATCGGGTGGGGCGCGCCGCGCAGCTGGGGGTGCTGCACGGCGCCGAGCTCCTCTACTTGCTCAAGGAGCGGCCTTCAGCGCCGCAGACGCTCGTCACCGATGTCGGTGTCAGGTTGCCCGCTCAGCTGCCGGCCTCGGGGCGGGCGATGTTGGCGCACCTCCCGGCGGCGCAGGTGCGCGCGATGTTCCCTTCCACCGAGCGCTTCGTGCTGCGCACGGATCGGGGCCCTCGCAACCTGCCGGATCTGCGCCGGTTGCTGGCCGAGGAGCGCCGGCGGGGCTGGGCGGTGGAGGACGGTGTCGTCACGCCCGGGTTCGCCTCGGTCGCGTGCCCGGTGTTCGACCACACGGCCCGGCCGATCGCCGCCATCGGGGTCACCTTTCGCCATTCCTGCGGGGGCGCGGCCTGCGGCGAGACCTGGCCCGGTTTGGCGGCCGATGTGGGTGAGGCGGCCGCTGAGCTCACCGGCCGGATCAGCGGTCGCAGCGCGTGACCGGCCGCCGCGGGGGCGGCCGGTCGAGGACGGTCACAGACCGGCGGTGGCGATGAATTCCTTGGCGACGTCGGCGGGGTTGGCCTTGTCCACTTCGAGCCGCTTGTCCACTTCGAGCCGCTTGTTCAGCTCGGTGAGCTTCTCGGTGGTCAGGGCTCGGGAGACCTTGTTGACGGCCTCGGCCTGGGCCGGGGTCAGCTTGCCCTTGCCCGCGAGGGGGACGACGTTCTGCGCCGGGAACATGTTCTTCGGGTCGTCGAGCTTCACCAGGTCGTTGGTGGTGATCTGCGACGAGGTGGTGAACAGGTTCGCGGCCTGGATCTCGCCCGAGGTCAGTGCGTTGACGGTGATCGTGCCTGCTTCGACGCTGCGGATCTCCTTGAAGGTGCAGCCGTAGTCCTGCGCGATCTTGGCTTCCCACCGCGACTTCCACTCGGCGGGGGCGCCGAGGACGATGTCGCGGCAGCGCGGTCCGAGGTCGGCCATGGAGCGCAGACCGGAGTCGGCGGTGGCCTTGGTGACGGTGAGGACGTCGGAGTCCTCGGCCGGGGATTGCTCGAGGAGCTCCATGTCCGTGCCGACCTTGCCGCGCAGCTGGTCGTAGACCTGCTGCGATTCCGTGGCGCCGGAGGCCGGGTCGAGGAATTCCAGCAGGTTGCCGGTGTACTCGGGCACGAGCGTGAGTTCACCGTTGCGGACGGCGTTGACGTAGAACTCGCGGGCACCGATGCGAGGTCTCGTCTGCACGTCGGCTCCGGTGGTCTTGAGCGCCTCGGCGTAGACGTGCATCAGCAGCTCGCTCTCGGCGAAGTCCGCCGAGCCGATCACCACTTGGCCGCTCTGTGCCTTGTTGGCTTCGAGCGGGTCTTGCGAGCCGCAGCCGGTCAGCACCAGTGCCGCAGCGGCGAGCGCCAGCAGTCGTTTCATCGATCATTACCTCCTCGTCGGGCGGCCAGGATCAGACCGCGCGGCACCACCAACCGGGTCACACCGGCCAACGCCACGTCGAGCAGGACGGCCAGGGCTGCGATGACGATCGCGGCCGAGGCCATCTGCGCGTAGTCGCTGATCTTCAGGCCGTCGAGCAGGATTCGTCCGAGCCCGCCCAGACCGACGTAGGCCGCGACGGCGGCGGTGGCCACGACCTGCAGCATCGCGCTGCGAATGCCGCCGAGCACCAGCGGGAGCGCGGTGGGCAGCTCGACCTGCCACAGCACCTGGATCGGGCGCATGCCCATTCCCTTGGCCGCGTCGACGGCGTCGGCGGGCGCGTTGCGCACGCCGGCGTAGGCGCCGGAGAGGATCGCCGGGATCGCGAGGATCACCAGTCCGGCGAGCGCGGGTGCGACTCCGAGGCCGAAGCCCAGCACCAGCAGCGTGACCACGCCGAGGGTGGGCAGCGCCCGCATCGCGTTGCTGAATCCCACCAGCAGCACAGAACCCCGGCCGGTGTGTCCGATGTAGACGCCGAGCGGGACGGCGATGAGCGCGGCGACGAGGACCGACAGCACGCAGTAGTAGAGGTGCAGCAGCGTCTGCGCGGGGATCCCGCCGGGGCCGCTCCAGTGCGCGGGGTCGCCGAGCCACGCGATCAGTTCGCCGATCATCGCCGCGCCCACGGGGTCGAGAGCCGCCACAGCAGCACCAGCATCAGGTCCACCACCAGTGCGAGCAGCAGCGTCAGCACGATGCCGATGATGATCTGCTGCGGGTAGTCGCGTTGGAAGCCGTCGGTGAACAGCCTGCCCAGCCCACCGATTCCGACGAGTGCACCGACGCTGACCAGGCTGATGTTGCTCACCGATGCCACGCGCACGGCGGCGGCCAGCACCGGCACCGCCAAGGGGAGTTCGACCGCGAACAGCCGCCGGCCCGGCCGGTATCCGATGGCGGTAGCGGCGGCGACGACGTGGCCGGGCACGGAGTCCAGCGCGTCGCGGACCGGTCGCACCAGCAGCGCCGCCGTGTAGAGGGTCAGGGCGATGATGACGTTGAGCGGCGACAGGAGCGGGGTTCCCATCAGGCCGGGGAGGATCACGAACAGCGCCAGGGAAGGAATGGTGTAGAAGACGTTCGCGGTGTTCTGCAGGGCACCGCGCAGCCAGCGAACGCGTTGGGCGAGGCGTCCCAGCGGGAGCGCGAGCAGGACGCCGAGGAGCAGCGGGAGCAACGAGAGGTAGAGGTGTTCGGCGAGCTGGGTGGCCACCAGTTCGCGGTTGCTCGGGGAGTCGAAGAAGTCGATCACGTCGCCGCCCGGTGGTCGTCCAGCAGCGACAGCACTTCGTCGGCCGTGACGACGCCGACCGCGCCGCCGTCGGCGTTGACGACGACGCCCAGCCCGGACGGTGCGGACAGCGCGGCGTCCAGGGCGCCACGAAGGTTCCCCTGCTCGACGTGCAACGAGCCGCCGGCCACGAGGGTGTGCTCGGCGAGGTCGCCGTCGGAGTCGGTTCCCGGGGGCAGCCAGCCGCGCGGACGGTCACCTTCATCCACCGCCAGCCGCCACTGGTCGGTGGAGGGGACCTCTTCTCCCAACCGGACCGTCGGGACGGGTTTCGGCCGCAGGCGTGCGGAGTCCACGAAGGACAGCCGGCGGTAGCCACGGTCGCGGCCGACGAAGGACGTCACGAAGTCGTCGGCCGGTGAGGCCAGCAGGTCGTCGGGCGGCGCGTACTGGGCGAGGTGTCCGCCTTGGCGCAGGACGGCGACCTTCTCGCCGAGCTTGATGGCCTCGTCGATGTCGTGGGTGACGAACAGGACGGTCTTGTCCAGCTCGTCCTGCAGGCGCAGCAGCTCGTCCTGGAGGCCTTCGCGGACGACCGGGTCGACGGCGCTGAAGGGTTCGTCCATCAGCAGCACGGGCGGATCGGCGGCCAGCGCTCGGGCCACTCCGACTCGCTGCTGCTGACCGCCGGAGAGCTGCGCCGGGTAGCGCTTGCCGAGGTCGGCGGGGAGGCCGACGAGGTCGAGGAGCTCGCGGGAGTGCTCGCGCGCGGCGCGGCGGGTCTGCCCGGCCAGCATCGGGACGGTGGCGATGTTGTCCAGCACGGTTCGGTGCGGGAACAGCCCAGCCTGCTGGATGACGTAGCCGATGTTGCGGCGCAGCTGCGCCGGGTCGCGGTCGCGCACGTCGGTGCCGTCGACGGAGACGGTGCCCGAGGAGGGGTCGATCATGCGGTTGACCATCCGCATGAGGGTGGTCTTGCCGCAGCCGGAAGGCCCGACCAGCACGGTGATGGTTCCCGTCTCGACGGACAGGCTGAGTTCCTCCACGGCGACGGTGCCGTTCGGGTACTGCTTACGGACGGACTGGAACTCGATCAAGCGAGCCCCCTCTCGCGCGGGTCCCCCAAACCCGGCCGACCCTAGCCGGACGGTTCCCTTCCCGCGATCGGCTGAGATCGATGCGTGATCTGCTCCCACCATGCGGGAAACCGCAGGGCGTTGAACCATCGGGGGTGACACGAACGCGACCGTCGAGGGTTTCTCGCACCGATTAAGCTGTGCAATCCCATGGACAACGCCCAGCCACCCACTCCGATCGAAGCCGTTCGAGCGCTCCACGCCGAGTACGGCCTCCTCGGCCACCACGTGCTCCGCGTGCTGGCCGAACTCGCCTCAGGCCCGCGCTCGTTGGACGAGCTGATCAGGCGAGCCGGGGTGTCGCGCCGGACGGTCGAGCAGGTGCTCACCGCGGTCGGCGACGACCTCGACGAGAGCGGCGGCGTCCACCGCATCAAGGACTTCCTCCTCCCGCTCTACCGGCAGGAGTGGTCCCTCGACGCCTCGTCCGCAGTGGACACCGAGACCGGGCTCGACGCCGAGGCGTTGGAGGCGATGCGCGGTTTCATCGCCTCCGGGCCTCCTCCGGAGTCGGCGCTGGACCACGTCACCGCGACCCCGGAGACCGCGCTGCGCCGCGCGATGTGGCTGCGCGACAACTACGACCTCGACGGCAAGAAGATCCTGTGCCTGGGCGATCACGACCTGACGTCGTTGGCGCTGTCGCTGGTGGTGCCGTCGGCCCAGGTGCGCGTGGTGGACCTGGACGAGCGGATCCTCCGCCACATCGACACCGTCGCGACCGAGCGCGGGTTCCGCGTCGGCACCACCCACGCCGACTTGCGCTTCGGGTTGCCGCCGGCGGTGGAGGGCTGGGCTGACGCGGTGTTCACCGACCCGCCCTACACCCCGGAGGGCATCGGCCTGTTCTCCACGCGGGCCGCCGAGTGCCTGGCGCCGGGTCACAGCCGGATGTTCCTGGCCTACGGCTACAGCCCGCGCACGCCGGCTCTGGGGTTGAAGGTCCAGCAGGAGCTGCTGCGGCTGGGTTTCGTGTTCGAAGCGATCCTCCCCCGGTTCAACCGCTACTACGGCGCGCAGGCCATCGGCAGCGCGAGCGACCTGTACGTGTGCCAGCCGACCTCGCACACCCGCAAGCTGGCGCTCCGCCAGGACCAGGCGATCTACACGCACGGCCCGCAGTCGGTGGAGGCTTCGGGTGAGGTTCCGGCGGCGTTGCCGGAGGCGGCTGCCGAGCGGCTCGGCGCACCGGTCGCCGAGTTGCGGCGGGCGGGCTGGACCCGCCCGGTGCGCGAGAGCGCCCCGGCGGCCTTCGACCTGCGAGCCGATCCGGGGCCGTGGTTGCTGCGGATGCTGTTGGCGTGCAGCGCGCAGAAGGTGGCCTTCGTGGTGGACAACAACCACCCCGATATCACCAGCGAACGCTCCCAGTCCGAGCTGCGCGATCTCATCAGCGCCAAGTACCGGTTGAAGCTGCACCGCAGCACCCCGGACGGCAAGCACGCGATCGTGGTCGCCGAACGCGCGGGAACCGAGTCGGCGGCCGATTTCGTGCTGCAGCGCGCTCACGGCAAGCTGGGCAACGTCTGGCGGGAAGCGCTCATCGCGCAGAGCGAGGACCTCACCAAGCGCCAGGCGCGGGAGGCGGTCGCCGAACTCGCACCGCACCGCGACGACCTGGAGCTGCGGCTGATCGACCTGCCTCGGCACCGGATCGCCGACGTGCTGCGGGCGATCACGGCACGGTGAGGGGCCCGTTCGCGAGCATTTCGCGGAACTTCGGGGCGGGCACGGCGCCGGAGAACAACCAGCCCTGGTAGGACTCGACGCCGACGCCGCGGAGCAGCCGGAACTGGGTGGCGTCCTCGACGCCTTCGGCGACGCACTGCCGGTCCATCGCGTAGGCCATGTCGACGACGGCGCGGGCGACCGCGAAGTCCGAGGCGTCGCCGCCGACTCCGGCGACGAACCGCCGGTCGACCTTGATGATCTGCGCGGGCAGGTCCTTGAGGCGGGCCAGCGACGAGTAGCCGGTGCCGAAGTCGTCGACGGCGAACCGCACGCCGCGGGAGACGAGTTCGCCCATCTCGTGCCGGGTGCGGGAGGGCAGGTCGACCAGCGAGGTCTCCACCAGCTCCAGGATCACCCGGTCCCACGAGATGCCGGTTTCAGCGACGATGTCGGCGACGGAGTCGACGAAGTCGGGTCCGCCGGGGACCAGGCCTGCGAGGTTCACGGCGATGCTGACGGGGCGGCCGTTGCGGACCGGCCAGGACGTCGCCTCGCGCAGCGCGGTGCGCAGGACCCAGCGGTCGAGTTCGCGCAGGAGGTCCCCTTGTTCGGCCACCGGGAGGAACGCGTCGGGCGAGAGCATCCCGCGTTCCGGGTGCGGCCAGCGGATCAGCGCCTCGGCGCTGACGACGGTGCCTTCCGCGTCGACGACGGGCTGGTAGTGCAGGGCGAGCCCGTCGTTGCTGAGGGCTTCGCGGAGCTGGCCCTCGAGGTGCAGCTGGCGGTCGGCGGCGGCCATCAGGGCCGGGCTGGCCAGCGAGACCTTGCCGGTGCCGCGCCGCTTGGCTTCGAACATGGCGGCGTCGGCGAAGCGCAGCAGGTCTTCGCCGCCGGAGCTGGAACCGTTGGGCACGGCCGCGCCGATCGACGAGGAGACCCGGACCAGCTGGCCGTGCACGGGTACGGCGGTGCGCAGCAATGCCGAGACGCGGGTGGCGAGCTGGTCGACTCCGCCGCTGGCCTCGACGTCGGAGCAGATGATGACGAACTCATCGCCGGAGAGCCGTGCCGCCGTGCACTCCACGGGCAGGCCGCCTTCGAGGCGCCGCGCCAGGGCGACCAGCAGTTCGTCGCCTGCGTCGTGCCCGAGGGAGTCGTTGACCCGCTTGAAGTTGTCGATGTCGCAGAACAGCACGGCGATGCCGGGCGAGTCGGCCCGGCCCAGCAGCCTGCCGAGCAGCTCCTTGACGGCGGTGCGGTTGGGCAGCCCGGTCAGGTCGTCGTGGGTGGCCTGGTAGCGCAGGGCTTCGGCGGCGCGGCGGCGTTCGGTGATGTCCTGGAACACCACGAGCCAGAACTCGGTTCCGTCGTCCTGCACCGAGGTGGAGGTGTGCAGCTCGCAGTAGACGGGTTCGCCGTCGGCGCGCACCATGACGCGCTGCGGCGCGCGGCGGCGGATCCCGGCGTGCTCGTCGGGCGCGGGCAGGCTCGGGTCGACTTCCTCGGGGTGGGTGATGTCGCGGATGCTGAGCCCGCGCATCTGGTCGATCCGGTATCCGAGCAGGTCGCAGAGGGCTTCGTTGGCGTTGACGATGCGTTCGGAGTGGTCGAACAGCCCGATGCCGACCGGGGTGATGTTGACCAGGTCGGAGAAGCGCTGGCTGGAGCGTTCCATGCGGGTGACGACGGCCCGCTGCTCGGTGACGTCCTGCACGGTGCCGACGAAGAGGTCCCTGCCGTCGGCGTCGACGATCTTGGTGCCGTGGATCCGCAGGATGCGGGTGGTCTCGCCGTTGCGCAGGTAGCGGTGTTCGATCTCGACGGGTGCGCCGCGTTCGACCAGCGGTCGCCACGCCTGGCGGACCCACTTGCGGTCGTCGGGGTGGACGTGGTCGAGGTAGCGGTCGAAGGTGCCGGTGGTGGTGACGGGCTGGCCGAGGATCTCGTAGAGCATGCTCGACAGCCGCATGACGTTGGTGCGCGGATCGACTTCCCAGGTGCCGAGCCGGGCGATGCGCTGCGCGTCCTGCAGCCGTCGGCGCTCGTCGCGCAGCTGCCGTTCGAGGGCTCGGTGCTCGGTGACGTCCTGAACGGTGCCCTGCACTCGCACGATCTGGCCCGCGCGGTCGTACTCTGCCCGCCCGGTGCACAGGAAGACGCGGGTGCCGTGCAGGTTGCGCAGTTCGGCTTCGAGCAGTTCGCCTTCGGCGGCGGTGAGCACGTCGGCGTAGAACTGCGCGGCGCGTTCGCGGTCGTCGGGGTGGGTGGTGGAGATCATCGCCGTGACGTCGTCGGCGTGCTCGGCTCCGCCGGCTCCGAGGAAATCGGCGAGCAGCGGGCTGCGGTAGATCTCGCCGGTGTCGGGGTAGTAGACCCAGCTGGCGACCTTGGCGAGGCTCTGGGCGTCGATGAGCCAGTAGCGCTCTTCGGAGTCGCGCGGCCCGACCTCGGTGCCGGGTTTGTCCTCGGCCAGGTCGGAGACGTCGACGAGGAGGGTGACCTGCAGCGTCGCGTCGTCGGGGTGCTGCCAGGTCTGGAGCCGTACGGGGGCGCGTCGTTGCGGACCGCGCAGCCAGGTCTCGCGGCCTTCGCGGTCGATGAGGTCGACGAGCTGGTGGCCCACGAGGGCGCTCGGGTCGGCGTGGCCGGCCAGCTTGGCGGCCTGCTCGGTGGCGGCGACGACCTGGCCGTCCTGGTCGCTCAGCAGCGCGGGGGCGTCCGGAAGCGCCACTCTCGGGACCTGCACGCGCGCTGGGGTGCCGGCCAGGCCGAGACTCCCGGGTGCCGATGGCATCCGGGTCCGCTCGCTCCGCTCGGTCAACTGCACCCCTCCCGCGTTGCAGCCGCAACGGCCGCCCATTACGGCCCCGATGACGAACCACCTAGTGATGCACACCACAACGGGTCATATTGCTGACCCTACCGTTCTGCGCACGGTCGGTATCGCCATGGTGCCGGGCCCTGAGGCCGGTTCCCTGAAGAGGTGACAGCCTCCACCCGACATGATGACGCGAACTATCGAAATCTTCGCGAAGTCGATTTCCCGCTGTCACCTACGAGTGGGGCCGGGAGAGCCCTGAGGACTCTCCCGGCCCCACTCGACGCCGGTGTAGAACCTACCGCCGACCCACCGGCCCGCGACAGGGTTTGTTGATCACGCCGTGGCCACGCCTTCGGCACGAGCGGCCTTCGACACCGCCGCGCTGACCTCGGGAGCGACCCGCGGGTCCAGCGGCGAGGGGACGATGTAGTCAGCGCTGAGGTCGTCGGCGGCCACGGCCGCGATGGCCTCGGCGGCGGCGACCTTCATGCCGTCGGTGATGCGCCGCGCGCCCACGTCCAGGGAGCCCTTGAAGATGCCGGGGAAGGCGAGCACGTTGTTGATCTGGTTCGGGAAGTCGCTGCGCCCGGTGGCGACCACCGACGCGTACTTGCCCGCGACGTCGGGGTGGATCTCCGGGTCCGGGTTCGACAGCGCGAACACGATGCAGTCCTTGGCCATCAGGGCCACGTGCTCCTCGGGGACCTGACCCATGGAGACACCGATGAACACGTCCGCTCCGCGCATCGCCTCGGCGGGACCGCCGGAGATGCCGCGCGGGTTGGTGAACTCGGTGAGCTCCTGCTTGATCGGGGTGAGCCCGTCACGATCGGCGCTGATCACGCCGCGCGAGTCGAGCACGACGATCTCGCCGACGCCCGCGGTGTGCAGGATCTTCGCGCAGGCGACACCCGCGGCACCCGCGCCGGAGATGACCACGCGCAGCGACTCCAGCTCACGACCGGCGACGCGGGCGGCGTTGCGCAGCGCGGCCAGCGCCACGACGGCGGTGCCGTGCTGGTCGTCGTGCATGACCGGGCAGTCCAGCGCCTCGGTGACCCGGCGCTCCAGCTCGAAGCAGCGCGGCGCGGAGATGTCCTCCAGGTTCACCGCACCGAACGAGGGACGCAGCCGGACCAGGGTTTCCACGATTTCGTCGACGTCCTTGGTGTCCAGGACCAGCGGGATCGAGTCGAGCCCGGCGAAGGTCTTGAACAGGGCGGACTTGCCCTCCATGACCGGCAGCGATGCCTTCGGGCCGATGTCGCCCAGACCGAGAACCGCGGATCCATCGCTGACCACGGCCACCAGGCGCTGAGTCCAGGTGTAGCGGTCAGCCAGGGACGGATCGCTCGCGATCGCCCGGCTGACCTGCGCCACCCCGGGGGTGTACGCGATCGACAGGTCGCGCGCGCTGTCCAGCGGGGCGGTCACCGCAGCGGTGAGCTTGCCCCCTTCGTGCGCGGCGAAGATCTCTTCGTGGGTCAGCTCGGCACCGATTCCATTTGCGGTGCCCTCGTTGATGGTGGTCACGGCGTCCCTCCTATTGCCATGCCTGCGGCCCGAGCACTATCGAGCCGGGCGGATGCGACCTCGATCGGTCGCTGTCAACGCCGGCTTCCCGGGCGTACCGGTGAAGAAGACGTCTCTCGAAATACCGATACCGGCCGTCCTGTTCGGACAGCGGCTCGGCGGACGCTGCGGTGCGGTTAGTGTGCCAGCCCTTTGAAGCAATGTCAGCGACAGGGATCACACGTCTCACCAGCAAAAAGGCGAGAATTTTACGAATTGGGACAGTACGCGCGTCATATTTTCCGATGGCGTGATGCAGTACGCCCGTCCTGTTTGCATTTCGCAGTTATGCGGTACAAGTGTCCGGTATTGCCATCTGAATCGAAACTGTTTGGAAAATGCGTGTGCCGACCTCTGCTTTTCCGCGATGCGATCGAGCACGGGAACCTTCCTGCCGCCACCACCGCCCCACCGAACCGGCCCCGATCACGCCTCCTAGGCTCGACACTCGTGCAGGTACGTCGACTTGAGATCACCGGGGCGTTCGAATTCACCCCAAAGGCTTTCCCCGACAACCGCGGCCTGTTCGTGGCCCCGTTCCAGGAGAAGGCGTTCACCGAAGCCACCGGCCACCCGATGAACCTGGCCCAGACCAACCACAGCGTCTCGGCCCGCGACGTCATCCGCGGCGTGCACTTCGCCGACACCCCGCCCGGCCAGGCCAAGTACGTCTACTGCCCGCAGGGCGCGCTGCTGGACGTGGTCGTCGACATCCGCGTCGGCTCCCCCACCTTCGGCCAGTGGGAGGCGATCCGCCTCGACTCGACCGAGTACCGCGCCCTCTACGTCGCCGAAGGGCTCGGGCACGCGTTCCTGGCCCTCACCGACAACACCGTGATGACCTACCTGTGCTCCACCGGATACAACCCCTCCGGCGAGCACGGCATCACCCCGATGGACCCGGACCTCGGCCTGCCCTGGGACACCGAGCTCAGCGGCCCGGCGATCCTGTCCGAAAAGGACCGCGAAGCCCCGACTCTCGCGGAAGCCGCCGAGAGCGGCCTGCTCCCCGACTTCAACACCTGCCTGGCGCACTACGAGTCGCTGCGCACCGAGCAGTGAGGAGGGGAACCTTCCTGCCATCCCGTCGAGCGTGGCAGGAAGGTTCCCATCCTCAGCGCACGCGGCCGGGCGACGGCCACAACCGCCAGCGCACCACGCCCAGCACCTGCGCGGGGCCGAGCTCGCGGGAGTCGGTGGATCCGAAACCGTTGTCGCCCTCCACGTGCCAGCCGCCGGCCTCCCGGTGCACGGCGCGCTTGACCGACAGCTGATGGGGACGTTGTTCCCACCGCACCAGCACGACATCACCCGCACGGGCAACGTCACCGGTTCGGAACACCACGACGTCCTGGTCCCGAAGTGTGGGAACCATCGAGGGTCCGCGTACCCGCAACCTGCGCAACGGCCACGGTCCGAGCGATTTCACCGGCACCTCCAGTAGGACGACGAGGATCTTCAAGAGTAGGGTCGGCCTCGTCGGAGCACTCACTTGTCAGGGAGGAATCATGCGACTCCTGTCGCGCATCCTCAGCCCCCGCCTGGAGGCGACCGCGCACTGCGACCTGCCGTGCGGCGTTTACGACCCCGCGCAGGCGCGGATCGAAGCCGAGTCGGTCAAGGCGATCCAGGAGAAGTACCAGGGCAACGAGGACCCGGAGTTCCGCACTCGCGCGATTCTGATCGCCGAGCAGCGCTCCGAGTTGGTCAAGCACCACCTGTGGGTGCTGTGGACCGACTACTTCAAGCCGCCGCACTTCGAGAAGTACCCGCAGCTGCACGAGCTGGTCAATAAGGCCACCAAGGCCGCGGGCGCCACCGGCACCAAGGGTTCGATGGACCCGGCGAAGGGCCAGGAGCTCCTGGACTACATCGCCGAGATCGACAAGATCTTCTGGGAGACCAAGAAGGGCTGATCTCCAGCGTCCTTCGAGAACGCCGGCCAGCGGAAACGCTGGTCGGCGTTTTCTTTTTCGCACCCCCGGCCCGAGACCGCAGGTGGCAGAGAGGTTCCCGTCCTCGCGTCCGCGCGAAGTGAGCGGAAGGTTCCCGTGCTCGCCACCGCAGTGACCGAACGGTTCCCGTGCTCTCACCGCGGTGCGCGAGAGGTTCCCGTGCCCACCACCGCTGTGGGCGAAAGGTTCCCACGCTGCCGCCGGTGACGATCATGCGAGGCGTTCTCGGCAGCCATAGGCTGGCCTGCACGGACACCGACGTCTCGCGGAGTTGGGGAGACCTCATGACCACCGCATGCCGAGAGCACACCGGTCACGACCACGCCCACGGGCCCGGCTGCGGGCACGTCGCCGTGCCGCACGGCGACCACGTCGACTACGCCCACGACGGGCACCTGCACGCCGCGCACGACGGGCACTACGACGAGTGCGAGGTCGGCGAGCACCAGGAGCACGGGTCCCACGACCACGTGCACGGCGAGAACTGCGGGCACGTCGCGGTTCCGCACGGCGACCACGTCGACTACGTCCACGACGGGCACCGCCACGCGGTCCACGGCGAGCACTACGACGAGCACTGACCACGTGACGTGAGTGACGTCGTTCTGCGGAAGCGCCGCGGATCCGTACGCTGCGATCCGTGGAGCAGCGCGTCTACATCCTCCGGCACGGCACCACCGAGTGGTCCCTGACCGGTCAGCACACCAGTCGCACCGACATCCCCCTCACCGTCGAGGGCGAGCTGCGGGCACGTCAGGCGGGCCAGACCCTGACCGCCCTGCGCCCCGCCGGCCCCGTCACGGTGCTGTGCAGCCCGCGCAAGCGGGCGCAGCGGACCGCGGACCTCGCCGGGCTCGCCGACGTGGTGACCGAACCGCTGCTGGTGGAGTGGGATTACGGCGATTACGAGGGCCTGACCACCGATCAGATCCGCGAGACCGTTCCGGACTGGACGGTGTGGAGCCACCCGTGCCCCGGCGGTGAGACCGCCTCCAACATCGCCACCCGCGCCGACGACCTGCTGGAGCGCGTGCGCGGCACCGACACCGATGTGGTGCTCGTCGGGCACGGCCACTTCAGCCGGTGCCTGATCGCCCGCTGGCTGAACCTGCCCATCGCCTCGGGGGTCCACTTCGCCCTCGACGCCGCCGGGATCACCGTCCTCGGCCACGACCGGGGCGTTCCGCAGATCCACCGGTCGAACATCCCCGCCTGGCAGCAGGGCTGAGCACCTGCGTCGGTCCCCGCCGCACCACCGCGCAGAATGGGCCTGGAAGCACCAGGTTCGGTTGGCAGTGGAGGACGGGATGATCCGGCGGGCTCGCGAGGACGACGTGGCGGCGATGGTGGAGCTGGTGCACGAGCTCGCCAGGTACGAGGAGGAGCCCGATTCCTGCCACCTGACCGAGGAGCAGCTGCGGACCGCGCTGTTCGGGCCGGACCCCGCCCTGTTCGGGCACGTGGCCGAAGTGGACGGTGCTGTCGTCGGGCTGTCCCTGTGGTTCCTGAACTTCTCCACCTGGGAGGGCGTGCACGGGATCTACCTGGAGGATCTCTACGTGCGGCCGGAGCACCGGGGTTCGGGCCTGGGCAAGCGGCTGCTGCGCACGCTGGCGAGCGAGTGCGTCGAGCGCGGCTACGCGCGCCTGGAGTGGTCGGTGCTGGACTGGAACGAGCCCTCGATCGCCTTCTACAAGGCCCAGGGCGCCTTCCCGATGGACGGCTGGAGCGTCTACCGGCTCACCGGCGACGCCCTGCGCTCCTTCGGGAGCTGACCGGTCAGTCCTCGCGGGCGTCGGGGGCCATGGAGGCGTGGAACGACCACTCGCGGCCCTCGCGGTTGAACAGGAACCACAGCACCGCCACGGCGGGCACCGCGATGATCAGGCCGATCAGCGGCCGCCCGGACGGGCCTGCCGCGTACCAGGCGGTGCCGAGCAGCAGCAGCTGCAGCAGCAGGGCGGGCGTGCGGGCCCAGTGCTTGCCCTTGATCAGGCCGATGCCCGCGGCGAGCACACCGGAGGCCAGCAGCGCGTAGTAGCCCGCCTCGCCCCACGTCTCGCCGCGTTCGAGCTGACCGACGCCGCCGAGGTCGTTGGAGGCGCTGCGGACCAGCAGCGCCACGACGAACACCAGGGCTGCCACCGCCTGCAAGGTGGTCAGCACGCCGGCGATGCGCACCGTGCGGGGAACGGTCTCGGTAGACAAGGCGCCCTCTCCTCGAACGGGGCCACGACCCCGACAGTGACTCTGCGTGTGCGCTTTCGATGGTAATACCGCCCGATCGCCGCATAGCTGCCGCAGGCCTCCAGACGACATGATCGACTCATGGCTGAAGCGGCGTTCGCGGATATCGGGGTGTCCGTCGAACTCGCCGCGTGCACGTCGGCAGCCGGTGGACAACGGTCGGGTGCGTTCCGGGGTTACGCATCCGCTTGTCGCCGGAAACCGGTGGTCAGCGGCATGGCGCATCCGCTCCTGGTGCGTTCCGTCGCCGCGTCCGCCCGTGCCGCGCACCTCGGCCGGTCCCGGTCCGCATCGGACTCGGAGGTGACCGGACAGACCAGTTGAGACTTCGCGGCACGCCTAACCTTGCCCCCGCGCCCGACGGACACGAAACCGTCTCGCTTAGGCTTCGGTTGTGCGCGCCGTTCTCGTCGTCAACCCGCAGGCGACCTCCACCACAGCCAGTGGCCGCGATGTGCTCGCCGCCGCCCTGGCCAGTGTGCTGAAGCTGGACGTCGTGGAGACGCGGCACTTCGGACACGCCTCGGAGGCGGCGCGGGACGCCGTCCGGGACGGCGCGGACCTGGTCATCGCGCACGGTGGCGACGGCACGGTCAACGAAGTGGTCAACGGCATGTTCGAGGTCGCCGAGCCCGGCGACCCGTCGATGCCGACGCTGGGCGTGGTGCCCGGTGGTTCGGCGAACGTCTTCGCCCGCGCGCTCGGGGTCCCCAAGGATCCGGTCGACGCCACGCACCACCTGATGCGCGCGCTGGCCGATCGCAGCACCCGTCAGGTCGGGTTGGGCAAGGCCGATGAGAGGTGGTTCACCTTCAACGCCGGCATCGGCTGGGACGCCGAGGTCGTCGCCGAGATGGAGCGCCAGCGGTCGCTGGGGCGCGAAGCCACCCCCGCCCTGTATGCCCGGATTGCCCTGGCCTGCTACGTTCGGATGGCCCGTGGGGAGCCGAAGCTGAGCTTGCAAATCGGTGACGATCACCCGAGTGAGCTACTACACAGTGTGTTCGTGTCCAACACCGACCCGTGGACCTACCTGGGTTCGACGCCGGTGCGCATGAGCCCCGAGACCAGCTTCGACACCGGCCTCGGCGTGTTCGCGCTGAAGAAGATGACTGCCTACCCTGTGTTGCGACACGTAGCGGAGATGCTGCGCGGTAGAGGGAAACCACACGGAAGAAATTCAATTCAGGCTGCGGATGTGCCCCATCTACGCGTAACCTGTACGGAGCCGTTGCGCCTGCAGGTGGACGGCGATTGCCTGGGTGAGCGATCGGCGATCGAGTTCTCCTCAGTCCCGAACGCTCTCCGCGTCGCTGTATAACCTTCTGGTCACGGATGGACGTCGCTGCCGACTCATGACCCCCGTCTGAGTCCGGGAGCACACCGAAACCCCTGGTCAAGTCTCGTCGATCTTTCAGGTGAGTTCGCTCACCGCCCGAGATCGACCTCTTGACATCGCGGCAGTTCGTGAAAGCATTCACAAGCACACGGACTCCGTGAAAGCATTCACAAACACCCCGAACGAACTATCGGCGCGCATGGGCGCGCCTAGCGAGGAGCAAGGAACAATGGACTGGCGCCACGATGCGGTTTGCCGTGACGAGGACCCGGAGCTGTTCTTCCCGGTTGGGAACAGCGGTCCTGCTGTGCTGCAGATCGCCGAGGCGAAGGCCGTATGCCGCCGTTGTCCGGTTGCCTCTCAGTGCCTGGCGTGGGCACTCGAGAGCGGCCAGGACGCCGGTGTCTGGGGCGGCATGAGCGAAGACGAGCGGCGTGCCCTCAAGCGGCGCAACGCTCGCACCCGGGCGCGCACCAACGCCTGAGTAGCAGCTCGCTGAGACGTGGCCGGTCGGTCGCACCCCCGGTGACCGACCGCCCGTCTCGCCCCGGCCGCACACGGCCTCGCACCGAAAGAACTGACCCGACCCCGACTAGCAGCTCCGGCCGATCAGCGTCGATGTCGGTCCCGCACGTTCCAGCCGATCTCCCCATCACCACGGGGTAGCCGGAACCGGGGAAACCGACCCGATCGGCCCGACGTCCCCGGCGCGTGGGGACGTCACCCGAGTGATCGACGCACCAGCGTGGCGCCCAGTATACGGGCCGTCACCGTCGGTACTTCAGAGGCACCCGCAAAACCGCTTCGGTACCACGTTGATGACCGCGGCCACGCAAGCTCAGAGACCCGCGGAGCTCAGACTCCACCAGGGTCCGCACGATCTGCAGGCCGAGACGTTCGGCGCGCTCGAGGGAGAATCCCTTCGGCAGGCCACGACCGTCATCCGAGATGACGACGTCGAGCCAGCGCGCCGAACGCTCCGCCTGCACGACCACTTCCCCGCCCTGCCCCTCCGGGAAGGCGTGCTCGAAAGCGTTCTGCACCAGCTCGGTCAGGACCATCACCAGCGGCGTGGCCAGTTCCGCCGACACCACCCCGAACTTCCCGCCGCGGCTGACCTTCACCCCGGTCTCGGCGACGGCGACGTCGCTCATCATCGGGATCACCCGGTCCACCACGTCGTCGAGGTCGACCCGCTCGTCCACCGACATCGACAGCGTCTCGTGCACCAGGGCGATCGAGGTCACCCGGCGCACCGATTCGTCCAGCGCCAGCCGTGCCTCGTTGTTGCCGGTGCGCCGCGACTGCAACCGCAGCAGCGCCGCCACGGTCTGCAGGTTGTTCTTCACGCGATGGTGGATCTCGCGGATGGTGGCGTCCTTGGACATCAACGCCCGGTCCCGCCGCTTGACCTCGGTGACGTCGCGGACCAGAACCAGCGCGCCGGCCGACTGGCCGCGCGGGCGCAGCGGCAGCGCGCGGAACAGCACCGTCGCACCGCGCGCCTCGGCTTCGATGCGCATGCTGGGCTCGCCGCCCATCGCGCGCCGGACCCGCTGCGAGACCTCGTCCGCGTCGAACGGGTCGTTGAGCAGCGAGCGAGTCAGCGGCGCCAGCTGGGCGCCCACCAGGTCGGCCGCGTGGCCCATGCGGTGGTAGGCCGACAGCGCGTTGGGGCTGGCGAACACGACCGTTCCGGAGTTGTCCAGCCGGATCAGGCCGTCACCGACGCGCGGGCTGGTGTGCACGTCGGGTGCGGGCTCCGGCGTGGGGAACGTGCCGTCGGCGACCATCTGGCACAGGTCGGCGGCGCTGCCCAGGTAGGAGATCTCCAGCGGGCTGGGCACCCTCGGCACGGCGAGGTTGGTGTCGCGGCTGAGCACCGCCACGATCTCGTCGCCCAGCTTCACCGGGATCGTCTCGCGCCGGACCGGAACCCCCAGGTGCCAGCGCGGGTCCTCCTCGCGGCAGATGCGGCCCTCCAGGGCGGCGCGCCGGAGCTGCGGGTGGTCGTCCTGGGTGACCTCGGAGCCGACCACGTCCTCCGGGTGCGCGGTGGGCGCGGTGGTGGGACGGGCCTGGGCGACGCACAGGAAGCGGTCCTCGGGGGCCTCAGAGGGGCCGATCGGCACCCACATGAGGAAATCCGCGAACGACAGGTCGCTCAGCAGCTGCCACTCGGCGACCACCAGCTGCAGGTGGTCGGCGGCAGTGCCGGACAGGCCGGTGTGTTCGGCGAGAAGATCACTCAGCGTGGACAAGGCGGTCCTCCGGGTCGGCTGCTCGGATCGAAGCGGGTCGTCACTCGACGACAGCGATCAGATCGCCCTCTTGCACGACGTCACCCGGCTTGACCGCGATGGTGCTGATCGTGCCGGACACCTCGCTGAGCACCGGGATCTCCATGCTCATGGACTCCAGGAGCACCAGCGAGTCACCGTCGTGGACCGCATCGCCTTCGGACATCGACACCGCCATGACGTTGGCCACCGTCTCGGCGCGGATCTCCTCGGCCATCTCTTCCTCCTCGTCGCGGCCGACTCCGGCCCCTGCTTAGGAAACCACGACCGCCACCACCCGCCGACGGCAGGTATCGGACATGGCAGACTGGAACCTCGAAATCCCAGCGGAGACCGGGTGTCAGTCGATCACTCGCGGTCACCGGGCTGGAGTGAAACTCGAACTTCGAGGGAGTCGCCTTATGGGCAAGCGCGCGCGCAAGAAGAAGGACCGGCGCAAGAACAAGGCCAACCACGGCAAGCGCCCCAACTCGTGATCGCGGCGGCTACTGCCGCACCCGAGAAGCGAAGGGCCCCGGACCACACGGTCCGGGGCCCTTCGCGTGAGCGGATCCTCAGCGCTTCTTCTTCTTGTTGTCGGCGCGGGCGGCCGCGCGGCGCTCGCGGCGGGTGCCGCTGCGGGTCTCCGGGTCGTCCTGCTCGGAGATCTTCTGCATCTCACCGGTCTCGTCCGGGCCGGAGTAGCTCAGCCGCTGGTTGCCCGGGGCCTGCAGACCGCCACCGCGCAGCGCGGGCGGGGTCTGCTCGCCTTCGCCGGGACCTCCGGCGAGCTGGCTCAGCGCCGGACCTGCCGAAGCCGGCTTGGCCCGCCGGGAACGCGCGCCCTGGGGCTGAGCGCCCGCCTGCGGGACCTGCGGCGTCTGCGGGACCTCGGGGACGCCGTTGCCCGCCTGGCTCACCGAGACCGGCACAGCCGGCTGCTCCGGTGCGGGCTCGGGCTCGGCGGCCTCGACCTGGACGTTGAACAGGAAGCCGACCGACTCCTCCTTCAACGCGTCCAGCATGCCGCCGAACATGTCGAAGCCCTCGCGGCGGTACTCGATCAGCGGGTCGCGCTGCGCCATGGCGCGCAGGCCGATGCCCTCCTTGAGGTAGTCCATCTCGTAGAGGTGCTCGCGCCACTTGCGGTCCAGGACGCTGAGCAGCACGCGGCGCTCCAGCTCCCGCATCGCACCGGGCCCGACCTTGCCGTCGACCTCGGCCTCGCGCTTGGCGTAGGCGTCCTTGGCGTCGGCGGTGATCAGCTCCAGCAGGTGCTCCTTGCTGAGGTCGTCGTCCTCCTCGACCAGCGTCTCCCAGCTCAGGCCGACCGGGTACAGCGAGCCCAGCGCCTTCCAGAGCTTCTCGAAGTCCCAGTCCTCGGCGTAGCCGGCGGAGGTCTCGGCGTCGACGTAGGCGGTGATGACGTCGGTGAGCATGTGCATGATCTGCTCTTGCAGGTCCTCACCGGCCAGGACGCGGCGGCGCTCGTCGTAGATGACGGTGCGCTGCTGGTTCATCACCTCGTCGTACTTGAGGACGTTCTTGCGGATCTCCATGTTCTGCTGCTCGACCTGCGTCTGAGCGCTGCGGATCGCGCGGGAGACCATCTTGTGCTCGATCGGGACGTCGTCGGGCACCTTCAGGCGCGTCATGACGGTCTCGACCATGGCGGAGTTGAAGCGGCGCATGAGCTCGTCGCCCAGCGACAGGTAGAAGCGGGACTCGCCGGGGTCGCCCTGACGGCCGGAACGACCGCGCAGCTGGTTGTCGATGCGGCGGGACTCGTGCCGCTCGGTGCCCAGCACGTAGAGGCCGCCGGCCTCGCGGACCCGGTCGGCTTCGGCGTCGACCTGCGCCTTGATCTTCTCGACGACGGCGGACCACTCGGCCTCGTACTGCTCGCGGTTGCCCACCGGGTCCAGGCCGCGCTCGCGCAGCTCGGCGTCGGCGAGGTGGTCGACGTTGCCGCCCAGCACGATGTCGGTACCGCGGCCGGCCATGTTGGTGGCGACGGTGACGGCGCCGAGACGGCCGGCCTCGGCGATGATCGCGGCCTCGCGCTGGTGGTTCTTCGCGTTGAGCACGTTGTGCGGGATGCCGCGCTTGGTCAGCAGCTTCGACAGGTACTCGGAGCGCTCGACGCTCGTGGTGCCGATCAGGACCGGCTGGCCCTTCTCGTGGCGCTCGGAGATGTCCTCGGCGACGGCCTCGAACTTGGCGGGTTCTCCCTTGTAGACCAGGTCGGGCTGGTCGATGCGGGCCATCGGCTCGTTGGTGGGGATGGGCACCACGCCGAGCTTGTAGGTGGTGTGGAACTCGGCCGCCTCGGTCTCGGCGGTACCGGTCATGCCGCCCAGCTTGTCGTAGAGGCGGAAGTAGTTCTGCAGCGTGATCGTGGCCAGCGTCTGGTTCTCGGCCTTGATCTCGACGCCTTCCTTGGCCTCGATCGCCTGGTGCATGCCCTCGTTGTAGCGGCGACCGGCCAGGATTCGGCCGGTGAACTCGTCGACGATGGACACCTCGCCGTCGCGGACGATGTAGTCCTTGTCGCGCTGGTAGAGCTCCTTGGCCTTGAGCGCGTTGTTGAGGTAGCCGACGAGCGGCGTGTTGGCGGCCTCGTAGAGGTTCTCGATGCCGAGCTGGTCCTCGATGATCGACACGCCCTCTTCGGTGACGCCGACCGTGCGCTTGCGCTCGTCGACCTCGTAGTGCGCGTCGCGCTTGAGGATGGGGGCGAGCCGGGCGAACTCCTGGTACCAGCGGGAGGACTGGTCGGCGGGGCCCGAGATGATCAGCGGGGTCCGGGCCTCGTCGATGAGGATGGAGTCGACCTCGTCGACCACGGCGAAGTGGTGGCCGCGCTGCACGCAGTCGGCGAGGCTCCAGGCCATGTTGTCGCGCAGGTAGTCGAAGCCGAACTCGTTGTTGGTGCCGTAGGTGATGTCGGCGGCGTAGGCCTGGCGGCGCTGCTCCGGGGTCATCTCGGCGAGGATCGCGCCGACTTCCAGGCCGAGGAAGCGGTGCACGCGGCCCATCCACTCGGCGTCGCGCTTGGCGAGGTAGTCGTTGACGGTGACCACGTGCACGCCTTCGCCGGTGATGGCGTTGAGGTAGGCGGGCAGGACGCAGGTCAGGGTCTTGCCCTCACCGGTCTTCATCTCGGCGATGTTGCCCAGGTGCAGGGCGGCGCCGCCCATCAGCTGCACGTCGAAGTGCCGCTGGCCGAGGGTGCGCTTGGCGCCTTCGCGGGCGACCGCGAAGGCTTCGGGCAGCAGCTCGTCGAGCGACTCCCCCTCGCTGTGGCGGCGCTTGAACTCGTCTGTCTTGCCCCGCAGCTCGGTATCGGACAAACCGACGACGGTGTCTTCGAGCTCGTTGATGTGCGCTGCAATAGCACGCAGGCGCTTGAGCATCTTGCCCTCGCCGGCGCGGAGCAGTCGGGACAGGACCATCCGGTCGACCTCGCTAGCTGATCGTGACGCGTCCGTCACGGACGCTTTGTGGCCATCGTATTAGAGCTGGCTGTGGGGGTGTGCCGTAGTCCGATGCAGCGTTGGCGGACCGCAACACACGGCTGTCCCCCGCGAACCACCGTACGCGGGGGACAGCCGTGCGGGTCGGGCGTGGCGCAGACTCGCCCTTCGCCGTCGGGAGAGCGGCTGCAGCCGCTCTCCGCTTCCCACCTTCGCAGCTCGCACCGCCGCGGGTTCTGGGATGTCGTCTGGTGGGGACGACCACTCCGCGTGGGTCGGGAGTGGCGCCCGCGGTCCAGACGGCGTCCCAGGTTCCGCCGGGCAAGCCGCCCAGATGGGTTCTTAGGCCTCGGCGAGTCGGATCACGCCGTAGTCGAATCCCTTCCTGCGGTAGACGACGCTGGGACGTCCGCTGTCGGCGTCGGAGAAGAGGTAGAAGTCGTGCCCGACCAGTTCCATCTGGTAGAGGGCTTCATCAACGGTCATCGGTTTGGCCGAGTGCTCCTTGTCGCGCACGACCTGGCCGGGGGCGTAGCCGTCCTCTTCGGTCATGCGCTGTCCCGGCACCTCGGCGGTGTGCGCGGGAGCTTCCTGGGGCGCTTCGAGCAGCGCGGTTCGGCCTTCGGCTCCACCGGAGCCGGATCCGATCGGGCCGGTCACCACAGGCCGGTCCGCCATCGCTGCGGTCGCCTCTGCCACGGAAGTCGGGTTGTGCTGTCCGTAGTGCACCTTTCTACGGTCGTGCATGCGCCGGAGCCTGCTCTCCAGCTTGGTCGTCGCGGCGTCGAGCGCGGCGTAGAAGTCGCCTGCACAGGCTTGGGCTCGAATGGGAGCGCCCTTGCCCTTCAGAGTGATCTCGACTCGCTGGCAGTTCTTGGCCTGGCGGGGATTCTTCTCGTGGAACAGTTCCACTTCCGCCCGAATGGCCTTCCGGTTGTACCGCTCAAGCCGGGTCATCTTGGTGTTGACGTGCTCCCGGTAGTGATCGGGAACCTGAACGTTACGACCCTTGACGACGATATCCATTCACGACCTCCGTTCCTTGCAAGCTCCGTAGGCGAGGTGTGCACGGGGGCGCCTGGAAAGGAGATCAGCTCGCTTCAGGCGCCAGGGACATGGGTTTTCGCTCCTTCCCTCCGCCTCGGTTGGCTGGATTGGTTCGCCACGTTAGCTCGGTTTATCGATTTGTGACACCCCCTCAGACGGGCGAAGTCAAGCATCCACCGAGAGTGATGTTTGCTGCCGAAAGCAGCAGATCACGCTGCGTGCCAGGCGTGGCCGGAGTGAGCCTCCGAACGGGTGGTTCACCCGTTCGGGTAGAAAGCGCAGTAGCTCTGCGCATGGTGGCGATCTGCCTTTTCAGCCAGCTCACACCCGGGGAACGAACGCGGCCGCCGATCAGTTCCTGGGCCGATCAGGTAAGCGGAAATCACTCGACGAGATCAGCCGGCCGTCGAGGTCAGGGCGAGCACCACCGCGACCGGGCGCCTGGCCCCGTCGAGCGCTGCCGCAGCGCAGGTCACCGTCGCCCCCGTCGTCACGACGTCGTCGAGCAACGCGACCTGCGCCCCGCCCGGCGGCAGCCGGCCGGGCCGCACCAGCACCCGGCCGGAGAGGTTGTCGAGGCGCTGCTGCGGGGTGAGCCCCGCCGAATCCGCGGCACCCGGGCCGGTCAGCAGGCAGTCGGCGACGCGCGTCGGCATCCCCGCGGCGCTGAGCTCGACCGCCGCGCGGTGCGCGATCCGGGCCATGTGCGCGCCGCCCCGCCGCCGCGAGGCCATCGCGCGCGAGGGCGCGGGCACCAGCCACCACTCCGGTTCCAGCGACCGGTCGAGGGTGATCGAGCGCAGCGCGGTGGCCAGCTGCGCGCCCAGCGGAGCGGCGAGCGCGCGCTGACCGTCCTCCTTGTAGGCCAGCACCGCGCGCCGGGCGACGCCCCGGTATCGGCCGAGGGCGAACACCGGTGGCGAGTTCCCGAACAGCGGCCGGTGCACCCGGCGCAGCCCGCCGAGCCTGCCCGCGCAGCGCGGGCACCACGCGGTGCCCGCGACGTCGCAGCCGACGCAGTGCAGCGGCAGCAGCAGGTCGGCCAGGCCGGAGATCGCTTCGCGAAGGCGGGACAGCACCGGCCGATCATGGCCCGATCGCCGATCCGACTCACCGACGCGCGTCGGTGATCAGCCCGGGTAGAACGGGATGGAGGCGCCTCCGATCGGCGCGTCGGTGAGGGACCAGACGTCGTCGGTGTCCCGGGACTGCCAGATGCCGTTGCGATCGGCGACCACCACCTGGCCTCCCGGACCGACCGTGACCGCGGTCAGCGGCTGCCCCAGGTTCGCCGCCGTGTAGGGCTCCCAGCGGAAGCCGTCCACCGACAGGTCGTAGACCGGGTAGTTGTTGCTGTTGGTGATCGCGACGAGGGACTCGTCCTGCCGCCACTCCACCGACGTGACCTGCATGTCCTGCGGAGCGCGCAGCACCACCGGGCGTTGCAGCACCGCGTGGCCGTCCTGCTCGGCGACCCCGGCGACCACCACGCTGCCGTCGATGACCGCCGCGATCCGGGTGCCGTCGCGGGACAACCGCAGGTCGGTGATGGGACGGCCGGGTGGCAGCGCGCGGGTGTCGACGGTCTGGGGGCTCCACTCGCCGCCGGTGTCGACCACGCGCACCACGTCGCGGCCGTCGACGACCGTCCACGCCTCTTCGTCGCCGCGCCACGTCGGCTTGCTCATGTAGTTGCCGACCGTGGGCAGCTCGGACAGCTGCTCGCCGAAGTTGCCGACGCGCAGCACCACACCGCCGGGGCGGCGGGTGACCGCGGCGAACTTGTCGCCGTGCGGGGATCGCCCCGCGCGCACCACGTCGTACTCGCCGGAACCGGCCGGTCCGGGGATCGGGCGCGCGTTCCGGTCGAGCACCAGGACGCGTTCGTCGACCACCGCCAGGCCCGGCAGGTCCGGGCGCTGCACGTTGTCGGCCTCGTACTGCTCCATGTCGGTGGGCCGCAGGTCCTTGCCATCGGGCAGCAGCGGAACGCCCTCTTCCTTGATGCGCACGCGCGCGCTGCTCACGCCTTCGAGCGTGTAGACCACCTGCGCGGCGATCAGCTCGCGCATCTCGGGCGAGACGTCGCCGAGCTCGCTGAGGTTGACGTCCATCGCGCCGTCCGCGGCCTCGGTGGTGTTGGTCTTGGGGTGCACCCCGGGCGGGATGGCGGTGCGCATCGCCTGCCGCATGCCCTCCGACGGCCCGGAGGTGAGCAGGTCGATGACCCGGCGCGGCAGTGTCGTGGCCGGTTGCGCCACCACGTAGCGCAGGTCGGAGGCGACGCCGGTGAGGTCGTGGTCGAGGAAGTAGATCGGCACCGGCCGGAAGGTGGAGCTGAAGGACGTCTTGCTCGCGACCAGTTCCGGCGGCGGCGTGGTGATCCGCCACTGGCCGTTGCTCTGCCGCTCGACGCGCACGTCCACGGCGAACTCGCCGGACTCGGGCACGAACGAGGAGTCGGCGAGCAGCCTGCCGATCCGGTCGGCCCGCAGCGTCACCAGTTGAACCCCGTCGGGCAGCGGCTGCGGAGTGGCGACGGGGATGGTGTCGACGTTCTCCACGATCAGCATGCCCGGCGGTGGCGTCCAGTCGCGCTCGATCGACTCCGCCAGGTGCTTGCGGGCCGACTCGTGGTTGCTGGCGGGCGAGGCCGCCTTGTCGACGAAGCTGCGCACCAGGGCCAGCGCGTCGATGTCGGGCGGTGGCGGGTTGATCGGGATGGTCGTGTTGCTGCCGTCGACCTCCTTGACCGCCTTGGGCTCGGAGTCCTCCGGGATCGACGCGCATGCCGACACCGACAGCAGCAGGACCAGCAGTGCCGCGAGTCCGCGTGACCGGTGCGCGTCCATCACTTCTCCTCCCAGGACTCTTCGGTCAGACGAGCGGGCCCGGTGTCGCGCACGTCCTGCTCACCGTCCGCTTCGGACGGCCGTTCCACGCCGGTGGCCAGCAGCGCTTCGGGGGCGGCGATGCGCCGGGTGCTCGGCAGCGACAGCGGGCTGGTCTCGGGTTCCTTGCCCGGTTTGCGCGGCAGCGTCAGGCGGAAGCAGGAGCCTTCGCCGGGTTCGCCCCAGGCGTCGAGTTCGCCGCCGTGCAGGCGGGCGTCCTCCTGGCTGATCGACAGGCCGAGCCCGGTGCCGCCGCTGCGCCGGTTGCGGGAGGGGTCGGCGCGCCAGAAGCGGGTGAACACCAGCTCGGCCTCGCCGCTGCGCAGCCCCACGCCGTAGTCCCGGACGGTGACGGCGACGGCCTGCTCGTTGCCCCCGAAGCGCAGCTCGACCGGGCCGCCTTCGGCGTGGTCGATGGCGTTGGCGACGAGGTTGCGCATGATGCGCTCGACGCGGCGGGCGTCGGCGACGATGGTGAGGTCGGTTCCGTCGGCGGGTGCGAACACGCGGAGTTCGACGCCGCTGGTGTCGGCGATGGCGCGCACGGATTCGGCGGCGCGTTCGGCGATCTCGTGCAGGTCGAGCCGCTCGGCGGCCAGATCGGCGACGCCCGCGTCGAGGCGGGAGATCTCCAGCAGGTCGGCGAGCAGCAGCTCGAACCGGTCGAGCTCGTCGACCAGGAGCTCGGTGGAGCGCGACAGGCCGGGCGGGAACTCCTCGCGGGAGGCGTGCAGCACGTCGGCGGCCATCCGGACCGTGGTCAGCGGGGTGCGCAGCTCGTGCGAGACGTCGGAGGTGAAGCGGCGCTGCAGCTGGCCGAACTCCTCCAGCTGCGTGATCTGCTGCTTGAGGCTGTCGGCCATCTCGTTGAACGACTCGGCGAGCCGGGCCATGTCGTCCTCGCCGATCACCCGCATCCGCTTGTCCAGGTCGCCTTCGGCGAGCTGCTCGGCGGTCTGCGCGGCCTGCCTCACCGGGCGCACGACCTGGCGGGTCACCAGGTTGGTGATCGCGCCCAGCAGCGCCAGCAGCACCACGGCGCTGACCAGCAGGGTCCGCTGGAGGCCGGCGAGGGTCTGCTGCTCGGCGGTCAGCGGGAACAGCAGGTAGATCTGCAACGGGCGGGTCGCGCTGGACACCGGTGTGCCGACGACGACCATCGTGACCGCACCGTCCCCTCGCGACACGGTGTGGATCTTGGTGGCGAGCTGGCCGCGTTCGACGAACACGCGCAGGTCCTCGGGCACGTCCTCGATGGGACCGGCGGCGGGCTGCGCGTTGCGCGGGCCGGGTGCTCGACCGTCGACCAGTACGGCGGTGAACGCGCCGGCGACATCGCTGGTGGACTGGCCGGAGGAGGAGGTCGTCAGCCGGTTCAGGGCTGCCTGCAGCTGCTCGGAGACGCTGTCGGAGTTGGGGTCGACGGCGGTGAGCTCGCGCTCCAGGATCGGCAGGCTCACCTCGGCCTGCGAGATCGCGCCCTGCTCCTTGGACTCCAGCAGCTGCGAGGTGATCTGCCACTGCAGCACCATGCCCAGCACGATCACCACGGCCAGCGACAGCGCGAGGGTGCTGACGACGACGCGCAGCTGCATCGACCGCCGCCACAGCGCCTCGAAGCGGTGCCAGCGAGCGCGCGTCTCCTCGCGGACACGACTGCTCAACAACCGCACCCAGCGGCTCTGGCGCGTCCACACGCTCACGGCGACCTCAGGCTGTTCGGAACTCGTTCTGCGTAGCGGTGCAGGTATCGGAACCTGACCCGCCGTCCGGCTCCGGGCGCCACTCCTCGTGCATGCGTCGCGGCGTCCTCGCCCGACGACGTGTCGGAACCCGCGGCGGTGCAGGTCGCGAAGGCGTTCTCAACGCCTCGCGGCTCCGCCGCTCGCGAGCGAACGCCCCTCGTCAGACTCTCGCAGACGGCTTCGGGACGTTCTGCACCGGCGTCCGGTGCCGGGTGGTCAGCCGATCACGGAGGGCCCGCTTTGTAGCCGACGCCTCGGACCGTGAGAACCACTTCCGGGCGTTCGGGGTCGCGCTCGACCTTGGAGCGGAGGCGCTGCACGTGCACGTTGACCAGGCGGGTGTCGGCCGCGTGCCGGTAGCCCCACACCTGCTCCAGCAGCACCTCGCGGGTGAAGACCTGGCGCGGCTTGCGGGCCAGGGCGACCAGCAGGTCGAACTCCAGCGGGGTCAGCGCGATCGGCTGGCCGTCGCGGGTGACCTCGTGCCCGGGTACGTCGATGATCACGTCGCCGATGGTGAGCACCTCGGCGGGCTCGGCGTCGGTGCGGCGCAGCCGGGCGCGCAGCCTGGCGACGAGCTCCTTCGGCTTGAAGGGCTTCACTATGTAGTCGTCGGCGCCGGACTCCAGGCCCAGGACGACATCGACCGTGTCGCTCTTGGCGGTCAGCATGACGATGGGCACCACGGACTCGGTCCGGATCGCCTTGCATACGTCGATGCCGTTCATGCCGGGCAGCATCAGGTCCAGCAGGACCAGGTCGGGTTTGAGCTCGCGCAAGGCGGGCATCGCCTTGGTGCCGTCGCTGACGACGGCGGTCTCGAACCCCTCTCCCCGGAGCACGATGGTCAGCATTTCGGCCAGGGCCGGATCATCGTCCACCACGAGCACGCGTGCCTTCATGCACCACATCGTTGCACTTGTCACTTGGAGGCCGTGCATCCACCCGCCGGGTGTCGTCGCAGGTAGCGAACTCGAGGCCGGTTCAGCGCAATCGGTACCACCGAATGGAGCAGGCGCCGTGTGGTGTCGGTTTCAACCTTCAGGCGAGGACGTGCTTGTCGACGAGCACCGAGAAATCGACCTCGGTGGCGCCGTCGACGACGACCCACGGGGTCCACCAGTCCGCGTCGGCGAGCTCGGCGTAGACCTCGGCGCAGCGCTGCTGGAGCGGGGTGTCGGATTCGAAGCGGTCGCGGCGGCGATCGGATTCGGTGCGCTCGCGGTGCTCGGCGCGACCGGTGGCGACCTCGGCGGGCACCCGGAGCAGGATCTGCAGGTCCGGCTCGGGCAGCCCGAAGCGGGTGATCTCCAGGTCGCGGATCCAGGACACGACCTCGCCGTCGGCGTGCTGGTGCAGCCGCGCGGCGGCGTAAGCGGCGTTGGAGGCGACGTAGCGGTCGAGCAGCACGACGTCGTGGGCGTCGAGGTCGGCGCGCAGCGCGTCGGCCGCTCCCCTGCGGTCGAGCGCGTAGAGGACCGCCATCCCGTGCACGGAGGAGCCGAGGTCGCCGTGCTCACCCCGCAGCGCCTCGGCGACGAGTTCGGCGTGCACGTCCTCGGTGTAGCGCGGGAACGCCGCGCTGGCCACGCTGCACCCGCGCGCGGTGAGCTCCGCGGTGATCCCCCGGGCCAGGGTGCGCTTGCCCGCGCCGTCCAGCCCCTCGATGACGATGAGTCGTCCCACGTCGGAAACGGTAGCCCAACGGTGTCGGCGAGGTACCGGGCGCCATCGGCCCTCGAAGCCGTTCAAGCATGCGGCGGAGCCGCATCCTCTTCCACCACCCAAGGCACTGGCACCGCCGCGGGTTCGCCAGCGCCTTCGTGGCGAGTACGCCGGGACGCCGCGTATTTCCTCAACAGCTCTCAGCGGGGCGGTGGCAAAACGTTCGAAATCATGACATCCCCTGCCGGGACGATCACAATCATGATCGGAGAGGTCGCCATGTGTGCATCCACGATGGAGAATCACCTCGGCGTTCGATGATCACGACCTGCTCGGGAGGACCCCTGTGCAAGTACCCGGGCCCGACACCCGCGTCGTTGAGCTGCGCGTGCACGGAATTCTCGGCACCACCGGCGACGAGCTGACGGATTCGGTGGCGTCGGTGGACGTGGCCGGCGACGGGGTGGGTCGCATCATGCGGCCGGCCGACCGGCTGCGCCGACCCGTTCCGGGCCCGATGCTCAACGCCGGTGACCGCTCGGTGCCCCGGATCGTCGAGGGCTACGTGTGGGGCGCCATGACCTCGGGTGGTCTGGCGAAGGCGACCTGGGCTCTGCTGTTCCCGTTCGCGCTGGCCAACATGGCGCACTGGATGCTGCCGCCGACTCGCACCGCGAACCCGCTCAGCCGGATGCTGGGCTCGGTGTTGCGCGGGCTGCTGCGGTTGTCCGCGCTGCTGCTGACGATGCTGCTGGTCGCGCAGCTGACCGTGATCACCCTGGACCTGGTGGCGGCGCAGTGCCTGGCACCCGGCGCGCAGTGCATGAGCTTCATCCCGGACGCGCTGCGCGGTGTCGACGTGCTGCGTTCGACCGCGCTGCTGGTGCCGGTGGCGCTGGCGGTGCTGCTCATGCACCGGCTGTCCACTGTGTCCTGGCGGGTGTCCGCGCCCAAGAAGGACAGCCCGCAGCACTCCGCGCTGGCGCCGATGCTGCCGGGCGAGAACGTCGTGTCCGATCCGGACACCCCGGCCCTGCGTGCCCTGCACGTGACGGCCGCTCTGTCCACTGTGGCCCTGGTGGCGCTGGGCGGGCCGCTGGCGCCGAGCTTCGATCCGCGCTGGCTGGTCGCTGCCGTGCTGCTGGTCCTGTCGCTCGTCGGCACCGCCGGGCTGGACGATCCGGCCGGGATGCGGGAGACCAGCAAGGTCTTCCGGACGCTGCTCGGGCGGCGGGCGCGGCAGGTGCTGATGTCGGTCGGCGGTGTGCTGGTCGCTTCCGTGGCACTGCTCCCGGGTGAGCTGCGGGGCCCGCTGCCCGGTTCGGGTTCGACGATCGACGCGATCACCGCGCTGCTGGTGCTGACCTGCGTGGCGGTCGCCGTGCTGCTGGTCCCGGCGTCGCTGCTGGCGCGGCCCGAGTGGAAGTCCTCGCCGAAGCAGCTGCGGCCGTGGGCGGGCGGCTGGATGACCGCGCCGGTGCTGATGCTCGCGACGATGCTCGGCAACGGGTTCGGCGCTGGCCTGGCGCTCAGCGTCCGGGAGACGCTGAGCGTGCCGCGGGCGCCGGGAGCCGCTGAACTGCTGCTGCCCGCCGCGTTCGACGACGTGACGTTCTTCTGGGGCAGCGCCGTGGTGCTGCTGGCCGCCTCGCTGCTGCTGGCGCTGCCGTGGCTGCTGGTCCGCCGGTTCCGGCGCAGCGAGGACGGCGACCCCATCCCGGACGAGGTGGCGCTGCTGCACGCGGGTCGCAAGGAGGACCAGCGCAAGGCCGCGAGCGCCTGGAAGTTCGCCGATCTGCAGCGCCGGTACTCGCACCAGCTGTTCCTGGTGATCGCCGGGGTCCTGACGGTCAGCACCGCGGCGAGCCTGGCTGCCCGGTTCGCCGGGATGCCCAGCGTCGGCTGGTTGAGCGCGATCGGCGTGGTGACGCTGGCGGGTCTGGCGGTCGGGTTGCTGCGCACGGTGTTCCTGGCGGCGACGAAGCGGGACACCGCGCGGGTGCTGGGCGTGCTGGGCGACCTGGCGCTGTTCTGGCCGCGCGAGGCGCACCCGGTGGTGCCGCCGTGCTACGCGCTGAAGGTGATCCCCGAGCTGGCCGACCGGGCCGCCGAGCACCTGTCCGATCCGAACACGCGCGTGGTGCTGGTCGGGCACAGCCAGGGCAGCCTGCTCGCCGCGGTCGCGGCCGCGCGGCTGCTGGAGAAGCTGCCGGAGCAGGACCGCGAGCGGGTCGGCCTGGTGACGGCCGGTTCGCAGTTGCAGTGGGCCTATCCGCGCGCCTTCCCGGGCGTGGTGCCGCATTCGGCGCTGCGGGACCTGGCGGGGTCGATGGGCGAACGGTGGCGGTCGCTGTGCCGCGGCACCGATCCGCTGGGCGGGGCGGTGACCACCTGGAACAGGCAGGTCTACAACGGGATGCTGATCGGCGTCGGCCTTCGCGGCGACGGCACCGAGGGTCCCTTGCCGGCGGCGACGCGCGGACCGACCGGTGCGCTGGTGCTCGGTGGCGATCACTGGTTGCCGGACCCGCAGCGGGGGCCGTTCTCGTGCCGCCGCTGGGTTCCCGGTGTGCTGGGGCATTCCGACTACAGCGGCGATCCGGAGTGGGATCGCGCCGTGGCGATGGCGGCGGGCTTGGAGCGTCCGGTGCGCGGTGCGGCGCTGCCGCTGTCGACGCCGGAGGCTCCGCAGATCCCGTCCGCGCCCGCTCCGCACGCGTTCGGCGCGTCGCTGTCGCCGCAGGGCGACGACGGCGGGTCGATCACCGATTCGGTCGAGGACCTGCCCCGTCGCACGCCGGGTGAGACGGCGGAGACCACCAGGACCAAGCGTTCCAGGCCGGTCATCCCGTTCCGCAAGGGCGGGTCGGAGACCGAGGTCCCGGAGCAGCAGACGCACGAGGAATCGGCCCCGGAGCCCGTCGAGGACGCCCCGGAGCTGCCCGCGCAGCAGGGCTCCGAGGCCCGCTCGGAGCCCTCGACCCTCCCGGAGATCACCGAGCCACGAGGCCGCATCGCCCCCTGGGAGCGCGGCGCCTCCCTCCGCTCCGACAGCTGACACCACCACCGCAGGGGGCCGCGCCGCGAAGGCGTGGCCCCCTTTTTCACCGATGGGCCGCGGCTTCGACGCCCCCGGACCGTCCCTGGTCGACGCCCGTCTTGCCCGGTCAGCTCCGGACCAGCACCGCCCACTGCCGCGGGCCCCTGAACGCGACAGCGGCGCCCTCCCGGAGGAGGACGCCGCTGTCGGGTGTTGCTCGGGCTAGCTGGTGACGGAGCCGCCGTTGGCGACGTCGCCCTCCTTGCCCAGGCGCGAGTGCGACCGGCCGTAGAGGAAGTAGATCACCACACCGGCGATCATCCACACCAGGAACCGGACCCAGGTCAGCGCGGTCAGGTTCAGCATCAGCCACAGGCAGGCCAGGATCGCCAGGATCGGCACGAGCGGCACCAGCGGGGCGCGGAAGCCGCGCGGCAGGTCCGGACGGGTCCGCCGAAGCACGATCACACCCAGCGAGACCAGGATGAACGCGAACAGCGTGCCGACGTTGACCATCTCCTCCAGCTTGTCCGCCGGGAAGAAGGCCGCCGCCAGGACGACCACGACGCCGACCAGGACCGTCGCGCGCACCGGGGTTCCGGCGGTGGAGGTCTTGGCCAGGCCCTTGGGCATCAGGCCGTCGCGGGACATCGCGAACAGCACGCGGGTCTGGCCCAGCAGCAGCACCATGACCACAGTGGTCAGACCGGCCAGCGCGCCGAAGGAGATGATCGCCGCCGCCCAGGTCACGCCGTGCTGCGCGAACGCGGTGGCCAGGGTGGCCCGGGTGCCGTCCTCGGTGGTCGCCAGGTCGGTGTAGGGCACCATGCCGGTGACGACCAGCGCGACCGCGACGTAGAGGACGGTGACGATCGCGAGGCTGCCCAGAATGCCGCGCGGGGCGTTCTTCTGGGGGTTCTTGGTCTCCTCCGCAGTGGTCGCGACGATGTCGAAACCGATGAACGCGAAGAACACCAGCGAGGCACCGGCCAGCAGGCCGAACATGCCGTAGGTGCTGGTCTGACCGCCGAGCATCAGCGACAGCAGGGACTGCTCGATCGCCGGGCTGTCCTCAGTGGCCTGTTCGGCCGGCGGGATGAACGGCGTGTAGTTGTCGGCGTTGATGTAGGCGAGGCCGACCACGATCACCAGCAGCACGACGGCCACCTTGATGATGGTGATGACCAGCGACACCCGCGCGGACAGCTTCGTGCCGACCGCCAGCAGCGTGGACAGCACCACGACCAGCAGCAGCGCGCCCCAGTCGAACTGGAGCGGCCCGAGCGGCAGCGAGGTGGGCACTTCGAGCCCGATCAGCTTCAGGACCTCTTCGAGGTACACCGACCAGCCCTTGGAGACGGCCGCGGCGGCGACCGCGAACTCCAGGATCAGGTCCCAGCCGATGATCCAGGCGATGAACTCGCCGAAGGTCGCGTAGGAGTAGGTGTAGGCACTACCCGCGACCGGCACCGTCGAGGCGAACTCGGCGTAGCACAGCGCGGCGAGCCCGCAGGCGATCGCGGAGAGCACGAAGGCCAGCGACACCGAAGGTCCGGAGACGTCACCCGCCGTGCGTGCCGCGAGCGTGAAGATGCCGGCACCGATCACGACCGATACGCCGAAGACGATCAGGTCCCAGGTGCCCAGATTTTTGCGTAGTTTTGTGTCCGGCTCGTCGGTGTCGAGAATGGATTGCTCTACCGACTTGGTTCGCCACAGCCCAGTGCCTGGCACTGTCGCCTCCTCATCAAGTCCCAAGTGTCGCGGGGTGGAACGCACCCTAACCCGCTTGTGTCGCTCCAGGTAACGGCCGACTAGTGTTCGCCATAGTTTTCGTTAACCCGTTGTGATGACAAGATGGTGTCTTGTGTCAGGCCGTGGTCGTTCGGCCACGGTCGAGGTCCGGTTCCAGGTAGATCAGACGAGCCGCCGGAACGTTCGCTCGGATCCGCTTTTCAGCACCATCGATCTCGGCGGCGACTTCCGCAACCGAGAGCGATTCGGTGAAGCAGATCTTCGCGGCGATCAGCAGCTCGTCGGGCCCGAGGTACTGGGTGCGGATGTGGATGACGCGCTCCACGCGCTCGGACTCCACCTGGCCGACGATCTCGTCGAGCAGGTCGCGGCTCGCGCCCTCGCCGATGAGCAGGCTCTTGGTCTCCACGATCAGCACCACCGCGATCACGCCGAGCAGCACGCCGATGCACACGGTGCCGATGCCGTCGAAGATCGCGTTGCCGGTCAGCACCGTCAGACCGACACCGCCGAGCGCCAGCACCAGGCCGACGAGCGCGCCGAGGTCCTCCAGCAGCACCACCGGGAGCTCGGGGGTCTTGGACTGGCGGATGAACTGCCACCAGCTCAGCTCGCCCTTGATCGCGCGCGATTCGGTGATGGCGGTCCGGAAGCTGTAGGTCTCCAGGCCGATCGCGATCACCAGGATGAGCACCGCCACCCACGCCGACTCCAGCGGCTCCGGGTGCTCGATCTTGTGGACGCCCTCGTAGAGCGCGAACACCGAACCCAGGGTGAACAGCATCAGCGCCACGACGAACGAGTAGAAGTACCGGTCCCGGCCGTAGCCGAACGGGTGCTCCTCGGAGGCCTTGCGCTGCGAGGTCTTCTGACCGAGCAGGAGCAGCCCCTGGTTCGAGGTGTCGGCGAGAGAGTGCACCGACTCCGCCAGCATCGACGACGAACCGGTGAACAGGAATCCACCGAACTTGGCCACCGCGATTCCCGCGTTGGCGGCCAATGCGGCGAGGATGGCCTTGGTCCCGCCCCCTGCTGACACGTTCTCCTCCTGCGATCCGGCTGCGATGTCGGGAGGAATCTACCGGGTGTCCGGCTCGATCAGGGGCGGAGTGAACCTAACCGTTGTGCGAGATCGCTCTCGAGAAGGACCCGGCCGCGGCGCGGAAGACCTGGGCCTGTCCGTCCGGATCCAGTTCGGCCGGGCGGACTTCCACCGCCGGATCGCTCGCGGCGAGCCACACCGAGTGGCCGCGGTGCAGGACCAGTTCGCGCGGCAGCGAACCGTTGCCCGGACGACCACTGGTCAGGCGGACGCTCCCCTTGGTGCACAGCAGTATCTGCGGACCGGGCGAATCCAGGTGGACGGTTCCGGACTCGGCCGGTGTCCAGTCCAACCGGGACAGCTCGAACTCGTCGGCCGGAGTGCGGTAGGCGGTGAGGTTGGCGTCCAGCGACTCGCCCTTGAGGACCCGCATGTCCCCGCACGAGAAGTCCAGGACCTTCAGCAGTTCCGGCACGTCCACGTGCTTGGGCGTCAGGCCGCAGCGCAGGATGTTGTCCGAGTTGGCGAGGATCTCGATGCCGGTGCCGTGCAGGTAGGCGTGCAGGTTGCCCGCCGGCAGGAAGATCGCCTCGCCCGGCTGCAGCACGATCCGGTTCAGCAGCAGGCTCGCCAGCACTCCCGCGTCGTGCGGGTACGCCTCCCCCAGCTCCAGCACCGTGCGGCACTCCAGGGCGAACTCACCGCGCTCCCTGACGTGCGCGATGCAGGCGTCCAGCAGCTCCGGCAGCACATCGCGCAGGTAGTGCTCGGGCAACGTGATCCAGGTCGTGAACAGCGCGCGCAGACCGCTGGCGTCCGGTTGCGCGGCCAGCAGCTCGCGGTGCGCGCGCAGGCTGGGCACGTCGAGCGCGTCGAGCAGCCGGACGGTGCGCTGCGCCTCGCGGAACCCGGCGAGCGCGTGGAACTCGGTGAGCGCGCAGATCAGCTCGGGCTTGGCCGTCGGGTCCGGGTAGTTGCGGTTGGGAGCGTTGCGCGCGATCCCGGCCCGCTCCTCCCGGGAGAAGCCCTCGGCGGCCTGCTCGGCGGAGGGGTGGGCCTGCAGGCTCAGCGGCTCGTCGGCGGCGAGGACCTTCATCAGGAACGGCAGCCGGCCGCCCCAGCGGCGCACGCACTCGTCGCCCAGGTGGTGCGAGGGTTCGGAGTCCAGCAGCGACAGCAGCGACACCTCGTCCCCGTCGGGTCGCAGCACCCGGGAGGGGTCACCGGGGTGAGCGCCCATCCACAGCTCTGCTTCCGGGTGCGGGGTGGGGACGGGCCGACCGAGCAGATCCGCAATAGCGGTGCGCGAGCCCCAGGCGTAGGGGCGCACCGCGTTTCGCAGTAGCTCCACAGTCGTTCTCGCTTCCTCGTTCTCGCGCTTGCTCGTCCGGCCAAGCACACCTCGCCGGGCGGGCGTGCGGCATCGGGGAGATCCCGGGTTCTCGGTGCGGCTCGCCTCAGCTCATGGCCAGGGCCGGCCAGCCCGGGCCGTTGAGGGTGCCCGCGGCCAGGCCCAGGTACACGGCGGCCAGGTCGAACCGGGCGGCCAGGACCGCTGCGCGCAGCAGCGGGTCGGCGCGCACCGTGTCCCCCGGTACGACCACGTCGGCACCGGGCAGGTCCCGCGCAGCGGACCGTTCGAACACCTCCCCCTGGTCGTTGTGGCGCGTGCTGATCAGCAAGGCCCTCAGCTGCGCCCCCGGCTCGTCCTCGGGGTCGGCGAAGATGTCGGCCTCGGAGCCGGCGGAAGCGGCGGCGCGGTGCAGCGCGCGCTGCACGACCGCGTGCGGGTACTCGGCGACGTGAGCGGGAACACCCGCGTGCGCGCCGAGCGCGAACGCACCGTGACCGGCCACGGCGGCGGCGATGGGACACAGGCCCCACAGCAGCGGGGTGCGGTCGGCCATCCGCAGCGCGAGCGACTTGGCCGGGTTGCTCAGCGACTCGTGTCCGGGGTGGGCGCGCTCGGCCTCCCGGTCGAGCTCCTCGGCGAGCTCGTCGGTGTCGAAGTCCAGCAGGCCCAGGGCGCGGAAGGTGCTGATCCCGGCGGCGAAGACGTAGGCGAAGGCGAGCGCGGGCGGCACCGGCACGCGCGGCACCAGGGTCTTCGCGCGGCCCGCGCCTGCGGCGGCGACGGGACCTTCGGAGGGCACCGCGAGCACGACGCTGGCGCTGCGGCGGCAGGCGGTGGCCACGGATTCGGCGAGCGCGACATCACCGACGTCGTCGGTGTGGGCGAACACGACGTCCAGCGCACCCACCCAGGACGGCAGCTCGTCGGAGATCACCACCGGGACCGGGCAGCGGGCTCCGGTCAGAGCGACCAGCAGGTTCGCCACGCTCGTGGACACGCCGGGCCTGGTCAGCAGCACGACCGCGCGCGGGCGGCCGTCGGCCAGCTCGTCGAGGCCGGCTTCGGCCGCGGTTTCGGCGGTAGCGCGCACCTGCGCGCCGGAGAGCGCGGCCAACCTCAGCAGGCCGCCGGAATCGACGTCGGCCAGCCTGGCCGGGTCGTCGAGGAGACTGTCGTCCAGCACCGGCGCTTCACCCCTCCCCGGCGCCGCCGGGAGACCCGCCCCCGACGGCCTCTTCCAGCAACAGCACCGGAATGCCGTCCCGCACCGGGAAACCGCGGCCGCAGGAAGCGCAGGTCAGGTAGTCGGCCTGCGCGTCGTCGGCCAAGCCGGGCCGCAGCGCGCCGTGCTGCTCGCACGGGCAGGCCAGGATCTCCAGCAACTGCGCTTCCAGGTCAACGGCCACGATTTCCTCCCCAACTCGCGCGCTTCGGCGAGTGTCGCTCATCAGTGTCGACGCCGGTTCATCCGCGGATGACCGCGAGCACCTCGTCGCGCAGCGCGGTCATGGCCTCAGTGTCCCTCGCCTCGACGTTGAGCCGGAGCAGCGGTTCGGTGTTGGACGGGCGCAGGTTGAACCACGATCCGTCCGACAGCTCCACGGTAAGCCCGTCGAGCTCGTCGACAGAAGCGCCATTCCGGTCACCGAAGGTGTCGGCGACGGCGCGCAAGCGGGCCTGCTGGTCGTCGACCGTGGAGTTGATCTCGCCGCTGGCCTCGTAGCGGGAGTAGTCGGCCATGAGCTCCGACAGCGGCGCGTCCTGGCCTCCGAGGGCGGCCAGCACGTGCAGCGCGGCCAGCATCCCGGAATCGGCGCGCCAGAAGTCGCGGAAGTAGTAGTGCGCGGAGTGCTCACCGCCGAAGATGGCCCCGGTCTCGGCCATCGTCTGCTTGATGAACGAGTGGCCGACGCGGGTGCGCACCGGCTTGCCGCCGAGCTCGGAGACGATCTCCGGCACGACCTTGGAGGTGATCAGGTTGTGGATGATCGTCCCGCCGGGCTCCTTGGCCAGCTCGCGGGCGGCGACCAGCGCGGTGATCGCGCTCGGGGTGACCGGTTCGGCGCGCTCGTCGACCACGAAGCAGCGGTCGGCGTCGCCGTCGAAGGCCAGACCCGCGTCCGCTCCGACCTCGCGGACCTTGGCCTGCAGGTCGACGATGTTGGCCGGGTCCAGCGGGTTGGCCTCGTGGTTCGGGAAGGAGCCGTCGAGCTCGAAGTACATCGGCACGAGTTCGACCGGCAGGTCGGCGAACACGGTGGGCACGGTGTGCCCGCCCATGCCGTTGCCGGCGTCGACGACGATCTTGAGCGGGCGGATGTCGCGCAGCTTCACCAGGTCGAGCAAGTAGGCCGAGTACTCGGCGACCATGTCGCGCTGGCTGGTCGACCCCTTGGCGCCGAGGAACTCCGGCACCCCGTGACCGACCAGTTCGCGGATCTCGGACAGGCCGCTGTCCTGGCCGACGGGCGCCGCGCCCGCGCGGCAGAGCTTGATGCCGTTGTACTGGGCCGGGTTGTGGCTGGCGGTGAACATCGCGCCCGGCAGCTCCAGCTTGCCGGAGGCGAAGTAGAGCATGTCGGTGCTGGCCAGCCCGATGTTGATGACGTCGACGCCCTGGCCGGTGACGCCTTCGGCGAACGCCTGCGCCAAGCCGGGCGAGGAGTCCCGCATGTCATGGCCGATCACCACGGCCGGTCCGCCGACCAGTCTGGTGAACGCCGCTCCGATCTCCCGCACGACGTCGGCATCGATGCCTTCGCCGACCACTCCGCGGATGTCGTAAGCCTTGACGATCCCCGACAGGTCCCGCACGCTGCACCCTCCCCGGTTCCCAACCAACGTGGTTGGCAGCCTACCGGCGATCGGCACGTCGTTGGCAGCATCCGGTTTGACCAGAGCTGTTCGTCACGATCTGTTCACTCGTCCACGGGGTCGGGCAGCGCCCGCAGATGCGCGCGGCGACCTGCTCCCGGGGCGCTGACCTGCGGTTCCACCGGCCTGTCCGGTCTGCCCGCTTCGCGCACGGCCTCGGCCAGCGCGGTCAGGTCGTCATCCGACGGGGTCGGTGGCGCGAACTCGCCTTCGTGCCGGACGACCTCCCAGCCGTTGGGAACGGTGAGCCGCAGCGCGTGCGCCTCGCACAGGTCGTAGCTGTGCGGCTCGGCATAGGTGGCCAGCGGTCCGACGACCGCGGTCGAGTCCGCATAGGCATAAGTGAGCGTGGCGACGGCCGGGTTGACACACCCGGTCCGCGAGCACCGCCTCACGCTCCGCACGCCACGCACGATAGCGCCTCCTGTCCACCTCGCGGCGCAGGCACGCGGAATCTCTTTCACGAGCCACGCCGAACACCAGTTTCCACCCTGCCTCCCGCCTAGTTGAGGGGGTGTCTGCTTTCGGCGAACAGGCGGTCGCGATCACCACCGGAAATCCCCGTGCGGGTTGTCCCGGCCCGGGTTGCCGAGGGCGTACCCTCAGCCCGTGGTGACCGCACGTGGATCTCGGCGTCGAACCCGCTACCGGCGGGATCGGCGCGGCCGTGGCCTGCGCGGACCGCTGTACCCCTCCTCGGTCCCGGTCTCGCGCAGCCGTTCGCAGCGCTTCGACGCGCTGGTGCTGGAAGCGCTGGAACCCATCGAGCAGCGCTGGCACGCCGAACTGACCCAGCTCGATGTGGCCGTCGACGAGGTACCGGAGATCAGCAACACCGCTCCGGAGAAGGTGACCTGGGACGACGACGTGGTCGTCGACGCCAACGTCCCGCTCGCCAGGCTCGTCCCGGCAGGCGTGGACAAGCGCGGCCTGCCCACGCGCGCCCGCATCGTGCTCTACCGCAGACCGCTGGAAGCCCGCGCTCGCGACGGCACGGACATGGCCGACCTGCTGCACGACGTCCTCGTCGAGCAGGTCGCGACCTACCTGGGCCTGGACCCGGACGTCATCGAGGGGCAGTGACGCCCTTGCGGCGCCTCCCCGGGATCGCCGCGATCACCGTGAACAGCACCACCGCCGCCTGCACCACCAGCAGCGTGGTGCGCGGGAGCTCGGTGTAGCCGACCTGGACCTCGGCGGTCTGCTGCGGCAGCGGCACGGCGACCTGGTGGCCCCAGGCGGTGGCCAGCGGGACGCGCTTGCCGTTGACGGTGGCGTACCAGCCGGGCTCGTTCTCGGCGCCGAGCACCAGCGCGCGCCCGGTCCCGCCCTCGGAGATCCGCACGGTGAACGACGGCAGCTCGGCGTCCACCGGCAGCGGGCGCGCTTCCGGGGCCGGGCCGGGTTCGGTCTGGGCCTGCCTGGACAGGTCGGGGCCGACGAGCTTCACCGGCGTCGCGGGCAGCAGCAGCCGCAGCTCGCGGCCGGGGCCGGTGAGGCGGCCGTCGTCGACGACCATGTCGTAGGCGAGTTCGGGCAGCCGCGAGTCCGCCGGGACGATCACGTGGTCGGCGCCGCGGGCGGCGACGGCGGCCAGCGCTCGGCGGACCCGTGCGCTGTCGTCGCTGCGCAGGTCCTCGTCGACCTGGCGCAGCCAGTCGGCGGCGGTGCCCGCCGGGGCGAGGTCGTCGTCGCCGAAGCGCGGACCGCTGCCGGTGATCAGCCGGGCGGGTTGCGGTCCCGGCTCCAGCACCAACCGGGTGCCGGTCGCGGGAGCGTCCTGGTGGACCCGCAGCGGGCCCGAAGCGCTGCCGATCGCCGAGGCACCGCCCAGCGCGAGCAGCCCGACCGCCAGCACCGGCGCGGTGATCTTCCAGTTCAGCGCGGGCATCTTCGCGAACAGCACGATCCCGGCGCATCCGGCGGCGACCAGCACCAGCGGGCCGCCCGTCCAGCCGGGGCTCGCGACGCCGCCGGTGAGCGGTTCGGTGGACACCGTCCCGATGACGACGGCCGCCAACCAGCCGAGCAGGGCGACTCCGGCACCGGCCAGCATCCGGGCGTCCCAGCAGATCGCCAGCGCCAGGATCGCGGCCAGCACCAGCAGCACGCCGAGCGCGCCCACCGCCGAGCCGTCCGGGCTGAGCGTGGCCAGCAGCACCGACGCGGGCTGCTCGACGAGGCGGGCGCCGAGCCCGTGCACCAGGACCTCGGGGTGGTTGAGCAGCAGCACCGGCCACGGCAGCAGGCAGGCCACCGACAGCAGCACGAGCGCGACGAGTCCGGCGGCGCGGCGGCGTCCGCGCAGGCCGTTGCCGGGGACGAGCACGTGCGCGAGCAGCGCCAGCACGATCAGCGACAGGTGCACCGCGGGCGCGAAGGCGCCGAGGACGGCGAGGCCGAACGCGGTGAGGCCGGCGGTGCCGAGCCACTGGGCGTCGGAGCGGCGGATGACCGCGGCGATCCCGGCCAGCAGCGGCGGAACCAGCACGTGCGCGACGACGACGTCGAGCCGTCCCTGCCCGGCCGAGATCGCGGCGGCCGGCAGCAGCGCGTAGGCGCCGGCGACCAGGGCGCGGCGCAGCGGGGAGGCGTCGATCGCGCTGGTGGCGAGGTACGCGCTCAGCCCGGCGAGCGGCACGCCGAAGAGCATCAGCGCGGCGACCACGACCGACGGTCCACCTAGGACGGATCCCAGCAGCGCCAGCACGACCAGCGAGGGCGACGCGGGCGAACCGGTGCCACCGCCGACGGCGTGCCACGCGCTGAGGTAGTCGCTCCAGGTGGTGGCCAGATCAGCGGTCGGCAACAACCGGCCGCCGGCCAGGGTTCCGCCGAACCGGTTCGCGATCAGCGCGTTGACGAGCGCGAAAACGACGAGAACGGCGGTCATCGCGGTTCCGGGCGAGCGCAGCGCCGACAGCGCCCGCTCGCGCGGTGAGCGGCGGACCGGCTCCGGGGTTTCCTCGGTGGCCGGGGCGTCGTCCGCGGACTCGCGTGGTGACGGCGTCGGCTGCTCGGTCTGCTCGCTTCGCTCGAAGACGAAGCGGCGCAACGACTTCAGGCCCTGCAACCGCGACTTCGACGGCTCGTCCACCCGCGCTGGTCCTCCCGCTCGTCCGAACCACTACGGCCCGAACGGTAATGCACGCGGAACGTCCAGCGGACTGGGTGTGACGACCTCTCGTTGCCTTCGCGGAGCGGACGCGACGGACGTGAAGACCACTTTCGCGGCTCGCACCGCTTCGGGGCGAGCGCGGAAACAGCCGGTCAGACCGCGCGGCGCTTGAGCTTGCGGCGCTCGCGTTCTGACAGACCGCCCCAGATGCCGAAGCGCTCGTCGTGCTGCAGCGCGTATTCCAGGCATTCGGAGCGGACCTCGCAGCCGGCGCAGATGCGCTTGGCCTCGCGAGTGGATCCGCCCTTCTCCGGGAAGAACGCTTCTGGATCGGTTTGCGCGCACAGCGCGCGCTCCTGCCACTCCTGCTCTTCTTCCATCTCGAAGAGCTCGGCCAGCGCGTCGAACTCCGCGACCGTTGCGGTGGCGGTGGCGTCCCCGCGCTCCGCGAGACGGCTATCTCCTGATTCCCACATGACTCCCCCGATTTCTCCCCGTTATCCCGCCGGCCCTCCCCAGGACCGGAACAGGACGCACTCCTGCTCGCAGGTTTCCGGTCCCGATGCCGGGACCAGAACGCATCGACGGCGATGCCGTCGCCGACCGCTCACACCGCCGCCCTCTCACTGCCGGCGACGTGCCGATCGACCTCGTGTCCGGCCGGGTTCTCCCGCTCCCGGCCGACCGCCGAAATGACCACCGCGCCGCAGCGAGGTGTTCGGTTTCAGCAGCGAATGACACTGCTGTGATTACACCCGTGTAGCTCCTTGCGGTCAAGCCGGGACCATCCGTAGGGGGACATCCGGATCTGCGGATCCCCAGGTCCGGCCGCCCCAACCAGACCCGCGCGTTCAGCACAGGGCCAGTGGTCCGTACGGCGCATCGCGCTGCGCCAAGATCATTAATACCACCCCCGATCGATCACCGCTGTCCGAAACCGATCAACACGCGCACGGCGAGTCGTGGAGACTTGGACCGTGACTACCTCCGCCGCGCGGGTCAGCCCGCTGTTCCTCGGCATCGTCGCCGTCACCGCGCTCGGCGGTGTTCTGACGACGTTCACCAACACCACCGCCCTGACCAGTGGCGTCATCCTGCTGGTGCTGGGCGGCTGGGCGGTTTCGCTGTGCCTGCACGAGTTCGGGCACGCGGCCACCGCCTACCGCGGTGGTGACTGGTCGGTGCGCTCGAAGGGCTACCTGACGCTGGACCCGCGCCGCTACACCGATCCAGTGCTGAGCATCATCCTGCCGTTGATCTTCGTGGCCATCGGCGGCATCCCCCTCCCCGGCGGCGCGGTGTGGATCAACCACGGCGCGCTGCGGGGCCGCAGGGTCGAGTCGATGGTCTCGCTGGCGGGACCACTGACGAACCTCGTGCTGGGTCTGATCCTGACGACGATCATCGCCCTGGTCCCGATGCCGATCGGGCTGACGGCCGGACTGTCCTACCTGGCCTTCCTGCAGGTGATCGCCTTCGTGCTCAACATCCTGCCGGTTCCCGGTCTCGACGGGTACGGCGCGATCGAGCCGTGGCTGTCGGCGCCGGCGCGGCGGTTCGGCGAGAAGGCCAGGCCGTGGGCTCCGCTCGTGCTGTTCCTGCTGCTGATCGGTGTTCCGCTGGTGGGCAGCTGGTTCTTCGAGCTCGCCTACTTCGTGTTCGACCTGGTCGGCGGGGACTCCGCGATGACCTCGCTGGGGCAGACCTTCTTCCGGAGCATCTTCGGCGGCCTCTGAGTCCACTGACCGGGAGCGTCCGGGTTCACAGACCTCGCCGGGGAGGGGCGTGCGAGGATCGGTGGTGTGAAGGTCGTAGTTCTGGTCGGCGGCGTCGGTGGCGCCCGTTTCCTGCTCGGAGTCAAGGCGGCGCTCGGGCTGCCCGCCATCGGCGAGGCGGAGAGTTCCGAACACGAGATCACCGCGGTGGTCAACGTGGGCGACGACGTGTGGATGCACGGGTTGCGGGTCTGTCCTGACCTCGACACCTGCATGTACACGCTCGCCGACGGCATCGACACCGCCAAGGGCTGGGGCCGGGTCGACGAGACCTGGTCGGTCAAGGAGGAGCTCGCGGCCTACGGCGCGGGGCCGACCTGGTTCGGCCTCGGCGACCGCGACATCGCCACCCACCTCGTGCGCTCCCGGATGCTGCGCGCGGGCTACTCGCTGTCGGCGGTGACCGAGGCGCTGTGCGACCGCTGGCGGCCGGGGGTTCGGCTGCTGCCGGTCACCGACGACAGGGTCGAGACGCACGTGGCGATCGACGACCCGGACACCGGTGAGAGCCGGGCGGTGCACTTCCAGGAGTGGTGGGTGCGCTACCGCTCCGAGCCGGAGGCGCACGCGATCGTGCCGGTCGGCGCCGACGAGGCCAAGCCGACCCCCGAGGTGCTGGACGCGATCGCGCAGGCCGACGTGGTGCTGCTGGCCCCGTCGAACCCGGTGGTGAGCATCGGAACGCTGCTGGCGGTGCCCGGTTTCCGCACCGCGCTGCGCGAGACGAAGGCCGCCGTGGTGGGCCTGTCGCCGATCATCGGCGGCAAGCCGCTGCGCGGGATGGCCGACGCGTGCTTGAGCGCGATCGGCGTGGAGACCTCGGCGGAGGCCGTCGGCCGCCACTACGGCGCGCGCGGCGACGCCGAGGGAATCCTGGACGGATGGTTGGTGCACAGCGACGACACCGCCGACGTGCCCGGCGTGACGGTGCGCTCGGTGCCGCTGCTGATGTCCGATGTGGACGCCACCGCCGCGATGGCGCGGGCGGCGTTCGACCTCGCTTCGGAGAAGGCATGACACCCAGGGATCACGCGGCGACCGGGGGCTTGCAGCTGTTCGCGGTGACGGGGTTGCCGGAGTTCGTCGAGGGGGACGACCTGGCGGCGTCGATCTCGGCGGCCGCTCCCTGGTTGAGCGGCGGTGACGTCCTCGTCGTCACGAGCAAGATCGTGTCGAAGGTCGAGGGCCGGATGATCACCGCGCCCGAGGACCCCGAAGAGCGCGACGCGCTGCGGCGCGAGCTGGTGCTGTCGGAGGCCACGTCGGTGCTGGCCCGCAAGGGCCGGACGCTGATCACGCAGAACAAGCTCGGCATCGTGCAGGCCGCGTCCGGCGTGGACGCCTCGAACGTCGCGCAGGACCAGATCGCGCTGCTCCCGGAAGACCCGGACGCCTCCGCGCGCCGGTTGCGGGACGGCATCGCCGCGCGGCTCGGCGTGCAGGTCGCCGTGGTGGTGACCGACACGATGGGCCGGGCCTGGCGGGTCGGTCAGACCGATGCGGCCATCGGCTCCGCCGGGCTGGCCGTGCTGCACCGCTACGCGGGCAGCACGGACGCGCAGGGCAACGAGCTGGCCGTCACCGAGGTCGCGATCGCCGACGAGATCGCCGGTGCGGCGGACCTGGTCAAGGGCAAGCTCGGCGGCATCCCGGTCGCCGTGGTGCGCGGACTGACCACTGTGGACGACGGTTCGACGGCGCGAGACCTCGCCCGGCCGGTCGAGGAGGACCTCTTCCACCTGGGAACGGCCGAGGCGATCGCGCGGGGACGGCGGGAAGCCGTGCTGGTGCGCCGCTCGGTGCGCGAGTTCGCCGACACCCCGGTGGCGGAGGAATCGCTGCGGCGCGCGGTCGGGGCGGCGCTGACCGCTCCCGCTCCGCACCACACGCGCCCGGTGCGCTTCGTGTGGCTGCGCGATCGGCCGCTGCGGGTCAAGCTGCTCGACGCGATGCGCACCGCGTGGCTGGAGGACCTGCGCGGCGACGGGTTGTCCGAGCAGGCAGCCCAGCGCCGGGTCAACCGCGGGAACCTGCTCTACGCGGCGCCGGAAGTGGTGCTGCCGTTCCTGGTCCGCGAGGGCGCCCACACCTACCCGGACGAGGCGCGATCGGACGCCGAGCGGCAGATGTTCACCGTCGCGGGCGGCGCCGCGGTGCAGGGACTCCTGGTGTCGCTCGCCGCCGAGGAGCTCGGCTCCTGCTGGGTCTCCTCGACGATGTTCTGCGCCGACGTGGTCCGCAAAGCCCTGGACCTGCCGGAGAACTGGGAGCCCCTCGGCGCCGTCGCGGTCGGCCACCCGGCGACCCCGGCCGAGGGCCCGCGACCGCCGCGCGACCTCGACGACGGATTGGTGGAGCTGTGAGCGGACCGCACGCGGACGCGACGCGGGTGCTGGGCGATTGGCGCCCGGTCGACCCGCAGCAAGAAGCCCTGCGCCAGGCATTCCTCACGCTGCTCGACGCCCGCGAGGACGCCTGCCTGCGCGCCTGCGAGCCCGGGCACGTCACGGCCTCGGCGGTGCTGCTGGACTCGGCGGGCGACAACGTGCTGCTCACCCTGCACCCCCGCGTGGGCCGGTGGCTGCAGCTGGGCGGGCACTGCGAGCCGGAGGACGACACCCTCACCGGTGCGGCGCTGCGCGAGGCCACCGAGGAGTCCGGGATGACCGGTCTGGTGGTCGATCCGGAGCCGGTGCACCTCGACGTCCACCCGATCACCTGCTCGCTCGGCAAGCCGACCCGGCACTTCGACGTCCGCTACGTCGTCCGCGCCCCGGCCGGCGCCGAACCCACCCGCAGCGATGAATCCCTCGACCTGCGCTGGTGGCCCCTGACGACCCCGCCGGAGAACACCGACCTCGGCCCGCTGCTCACCGCGGCGATGGCCGGCTGACTCCGTTCGAACGCTTGCGGGGCCAAGGCCGAGTCACTGCACCAACCGGAGTTCACATCGAATCCCCGGGGCAGCGGCCAGCCGCTTGTCACCCGTGACGAGGGGCAGTTCGTTCAGCTCCGCTACGGCAACATACGCAGCGTCGTAAGAGGAAAGGTTGTGACGCAGTTCCCAGACCCTTCCCCTGACCGCCGCGGTGAACGGGAGTTCCTGGATGAACGTCGCCGCCCACCTGCCGAGGACGTCTTCCGCGTGCATCGCAGAGATCTTTCCGCCCGCGACCAGACCCCGCAGCACGCTGAGCATCTCGACTGGCTGATGCGGGGGCGCTGCCCAGCTAGTGTGCGTCCCGAGGAGTTTCCGGACCTGAGGCCCGCTGTGGTTCGCTCCGAGGAAGAACGAGACCAGGGTGGAAGTGTCGACGACGATCACGCAACACCCGCCCGACCATCGCCCCCTGGAGCCTCACCACGGGCAGCGCGGACCGCATCAACGATCTCGTCCATGCTCAACAACCCGCCACCAACAGGCTCCATGTCCGCCAGTTCAGCGTTGCGCGAGAACCGCGCCTCACGCTCCAGCACAGCCAGCAGGTAGGCCTGCAAGGACTGACCGCTCCGCTTTGCGGCCCGGGTGAGCAACTCTCTTACTTCTTCGGGAACGTTGCGAATCGTCAGAACAGCCATGACTTCATTATAGAGTCATAATGCAGTCATGGCTAGAACGCCCGGTAGTCGCGCACGGGGAAGCGCGGGGCGTAGCGGGGGCGGTGGACGCCTGCCGCGGCGAGGTAGCGGACCGCTCTGTGGCGGTGGCCTTCGTAGGGGCTCAGCGCTCGGAGCATCCCCTCGTCGTCGAGGGGCCGGCCGACCAGGGCGGTGCCGACGATCGTGGGCAGGTGGAAGTCACCCACGCTGACCGCGTCGGGGTCACCCCAGGCGCGCTGCGCGACCTCGGCCGCCGTCCAGGGGCCGATGCCGGGGATCTTCTGCAGGAGGTCCCGGCCCGCCTCACCGCGGAGGACCACGGCCTTCTCCAGGCTGCGCGCCGACGAGGCCGCCGCGAGCAGGGTGCGGCGACGGGCTCCGTCGATGCCCGCGCGATGCCACTCCCAGTCCCGGATCTCGCGGACCTGCCGCGGATCGGGCGCCGTCCACAGCTTCTCCACCGGCCCGGGTGCGGGGTGGCCGAAGCGGCGGCACAGCTCCCGCCACGAGCGCCACGCCTCCCGGTTGGTGACCTTCTGCTCCAGGATCGCGGCGACGAGAACGTCCCACACCCGGCCCGACGAGCACAGCCGCATGCCCGACGCCGCCCGCACCCCTCGCGTCACGACGTCGTGAGCGGGGGCGAACCCGCTGTCGTCGTCGGAGGCGCCGAGCAGGTCGGGAACTCCCGCCAGCACCGCTTCGGCTCCCGGGCCCCACGCGGATGCGCGAACGGTTCCCCCGCTCGCACGACGCAGGCGCAGCGTCGCGGGGCCGTCGGTGGTGGTGCTGGCCCACCACAGCTCGCCCGGCTCGACGCGGGTCGTCGGGTCACCGCTGCCGCGCCGCAGCGGCGACAGGACGCGGACCAGGTCCAGCGGGTAGTCGTGGTGCCAGTCACGGGTGAGGGGTTCGTTCATATCGCTCAATCCGCCGAGAACCGTACTCCGTTCGGCGGAAGCTCGACGCCGGGCCAGATCCGGATCCCGGCCAGCAGCTCGCAGTCGGCACCGACCGTCGCGCCGTCACCGATCACCACGTCGCGCAGCACGGCCCCCGCACCGACCCGCGCACCGGCTCCCACCACGCAGCGCTCCACGACCGCGCCGTCCTCGACCGTCACGCCCTCGAAGAGCACCGAGGCGCTGACGTGGGCGTGGGAACCGATCTCGCAGTTCTCCCCCACGGTGCTGCCCGCGTCGACGACCGCGTCCTCGGCGACCTTCGCTCCGGTGAGCACCAGCGCCTGCCCGGTCGGGCCGGGCAGCGCGTCGGACGGGGCGTTGCCCAGGACGAGGTCCGCGCTGCCGCGCACGAACGCGGCAGGGGTTCCCATGTCCAGCCAGTACGACGCGTCGACGTAGCCCTGCACGCGGGCTCCGGAGGCGAGCAGTTCGGGGAAGGTCTCGCGCTCGACCGACACCGGTCTGCCGTTGGGGATGCTGTCGATCACCTCTCTTCGGAAGACGTAGCAACCCGCGTTGATCTGGTCGACCGGCGGGTTCTCGGTCTTCTCCAGGAAGTCGGTGACCCGCCCGTCCGCGTTGGTGGGCACGCAGCCGAAGCGGCGCGGATCGTCGACCTTCACCAGGTGCAGGGTGACGTCGGCCGCCGTGTCGCGGTGGGTGTCGAGGAGCTCGGCGAGGTCGACGCCGGAGAGGATGTCGCCGTTGAACACCAGCACGTCGTCGGCGGTGAGCCGGTCGGCGACGTTGCGGATGGCTCCCGCGGTGTCCAGCGGTTCGGACTCCACCACGTACTCGATGTGCAGGCCGAGGTCGGATCCGTCACCGAAGTGCTCCTCGAAGACCTCCGCCTTGTAGGAGGTGCCGAGGACCACGTGCTCGATGCCGATCGCGCGGATCCGGGACAGCAGGTGGCGCAGGAACGGCACCCCGGCGGTCGGCAACATCGGCTTCGGTGCGGACAGGGTCAAAGGCCGGAGCCGGACCCCCCGACCGCCCACCAGCACGACCGCTTCCGCCTTCGGGCGCGGTTCGGCCGGGGTCTGCGCATCCGCGGACATCGGCGTCGTCCTCCTCTACCTGACCTAGATCAATGACGAAAACCCATTGGGGGGAATACTCTGGCAGTGGCAACGGCATAATGACACTGGGCCCGTGCCCGATGGACGTGCCCGGTTCAACGCCACACCTGGTTTTGTGCCAGGTTCGGCACCACCGACTGCGAACGACTGAGAGGGCATCCACATGGACCCGCGCCTCCGAGCCGACGAAGCACTTGCTCGCGCGCGGGCACGCGGCGCGTTCGTCGTCACACCGGACAACGCCACGTCACCGATGGACGCGGCGAACACCGTGCGGATCCCGCGCGACATCGTCAACAGCGCGGGCGCGGACACCGACACGAACATGCTGCCCGCCGCAGGTCAGCAGATGCAGGCGCAGCAGCAGCCGCAGTTCCCGACCGCCGACCCGCACACCGGGTGGCCGACCGAGGACTACGGGCAACCGCAGCAGCACGGCATGCCGCCCAACCCGTACCAGTCGCAGCGCGGTCCGAACGAGTTCGGACCGCTCGGGTCGCAGCCCACCCAGCAGTACCCGCAGCAGTACTAGGCGATCAGCGCGCCTGGATCTTGGCGCGCGCGGTCAGGCCGAGCTTCAGCGCGAGGCGCAGCGGCGCCCACTTCAGGCCCTGGTACCGGTCGGCGAGGTAGCGGTAGGCGGAGCGGTGGTGCTCGGTGAGCATCCGCTTGGACACCTGCGAGGTCGAGGCACCGCCGATGTGCATGATCTCGGCGTCCGGCACGTAGACGTTGAGCCAGCCGGCCTTGCCCAGCCGGTCGCCGAGGTCGACGTCCTCGAAGTACATGAAGTAGCGCGGGTCGAACCCGTCGATGGAGTCGAACGCCTCGCGCCGCATCAGCAGGCACGATCCCGACAGCCACCCGGCGGTGCGTTCACCGCTGCCGGAGTCCGACTGGCGGTAGGCGCGCGACCACGGGTTGCCGGGCCAGATCTTGACGAACAGCGCGTGCCCGACACCGCGACCGATCGACGGCAACAGCCGAGCCGACGGGTAGACCTCGCCGGTGGGCTCGGTGATCAGCGGGCCGAAAGCACCACCGCGCGGCCAGCGCCCGGCCGCCGCGATCAGCTCGTCGAGGGATCCCGCGCCCCACTCCAGGTCGGGGTTGGCGATGACCACCCAGCCGTACTCCGGACCGAGCGCGGCGACGCCGCGGTTGGCTCCCCCGCCGTACCCGAGGTTGCCGCCGGTCGGCACGAATTCGACGTTCGCGTGCTGCTGCGCGGCCTGCTGCGGCGCGCCGTCCTGCGAACCGTTGTCCGCGAGGATCACGCGGACCGGGCGCTCGGTGGCCTTGTCCAGCGTGTCGATGAAGCGCTGCAACGTTTCGCCGGGCGAGTAGGTCACGGTGACGACGGCGAGCTCGTCGCCGTAGGTGCGCGCGTTGGTCACGCCGTCACATTCTGCTGCAACGCGGTCGCCACCGGATCAGCGGGTGCTGGCGTGGTGGGCGCGGGCGTAGGCCTCGCGGTGCTGGGTCGCGCAGGCGCCCCAGGTGAACTCCTTGGCCCGCAGCTGCGCGGCAGCGGCCAGGGCCGAGCGGCGAGCCGGGTCGTCGAGAAGTTCGCGCAGGCCGGCGGCGATGTCGGTGGGCCGGACGCCGCAGTAGGCGACGGCGTCACCGCCCACCTCCGGCAGGCTCAGCCTGCGGGTGGTCAGCACCGGTGCACCGCAGGCCATCGCTTCCAGGACCGGCAGCCCGAAGCCCTCGCCGAGACTCGGGTAGGCCACCAGCCGCGCACCGCCGAGGAATCCGGCGAGCTCGCCGAACGGCAGGTACCCGGCCCTGATCACCCGGATCCGGTGCGGCACCGATTCCAGCGCCCGCTCGACCTTGGTGTCCCAGCCGGGCTGCCCGGCGAGCACCAGCGCGGGGGCCTCGTCGCGGCGTCCCCGGCATGCCTGGGTGAAGGCCCGGATGAGCGCGGGGACGTTCTTGCGCGGTTCGAGGGCACCGAGGAACGCGACGTAGGGCTGGTCGAAGAGGTTCAGGCGGTCGCGGACGACCTCGATCTCCTCGGGCGTCGGCGGGTGGAACCGGTCCGGGTCGACGCCGTGGTAGCTGACCGCCATGCGGTTGCGGTCCGCTCCGACGGTGCGCGCGAGCTCGGCGGCGGTGGCCTGGCTGGGCACCACGCAGATCTCGGCGCGGCGCAGCGCGGCCCGCGTCCACGCCCGGAAGAAGCGGGCCTTGACCGGCGAGTGCACGCGGCGGTTGGTGAAGAACGTGGCGTCGTGCAGGGTCACCACCGACGCGGCGGGGTTGGCCAGCGGCGTCGTGTAGTGCGGCGAGTGCAGCACGTCGACGCCGAGCCTGTTGACCAGCACCGGCAGCGTCGTCTGCTCCCACGTCAACCGCGCGGTCCGGGTCGCGACCGCCTCGGCGGCCGGGACGATCCGCGAGTTCGGCGCGAGGGTCGCGTAGAGAGCGGCGTCGCGCGGCTGGCACACCACGGTGACCCGCGCGCCGTCCGAATCCAGGGCGGCGAGCAGGGAATCGACGTACCGCCCGACGCCGCCTCGGTCCGCGGGGACCGCGGTGGCGTCGATCAGAATGTGCGGTTCACCTCTGTGCACCAGGAAAGAGTACGGCGAAGGTTCACGGCTTCGTGCCCAGTACGTGAAAAATGTGGGAGCGAGGGGCAGCCGCTGTGAGCAAGGGAACCTTTCGGTCACCGTTCGCCGGCTCGCAACCTGATCGTCGGTCCGGGTGGGAGGAGGGAAACCTCTCAGCCACCGACGAGGTCGCGGTGCAGTTCCCAGATGTCGAGGGCCGCTCGTTCCCAGGTGAACTCGGCCGCCCTGCGGGGCCCTGCGGCGGCGAGGTCGGTTCTGCGCTGCGGGTCGTCGGCGATGCGGCGCAACGCGGCCGCCATCGCGGGCGGGTCGGCTCGGGGGACTTCCACTCCCGCACCGCCGGCGACCTCCGACAGCGCTGGGGCGTCGGAGTGGACGACGGGGAGGCCGAGCGCCATCGCTTCGATCAGCGGCAGGCCGAAGCCCTCGGCGAGGCTCGGCGCGACCAGGGCCGTGGCGCCGCGCAGCAGCGCGGAGAGCTCGCCGTCGGTGACGTCGGTGAGCACCCGCAGGCGGCGGTACCCGGTGTCGGCCGCGAGCGCGGGGAGGTCGAGGTCTCCCCAGCCGGGGCGGCCGACGATCAGCAGCGGGATGTCGGGAGCGTTCGGTTCGGCGAGGGCGCGGATGAGGTGCTGGTAGCCCTTGCGCGGCTCGATGGTGCCGATGGCCAGCAGGTACTCCGGCGGGAGGTCGAGTCGGGTGGCGGGTGCGGGTTCGGCCAGCAGAGCGGGTGTCACGCCCTCCGGGACCACCCGGGGTTCGGAGCTGAGCGGAACTCGACCGGCCAGGTCTTCGGCGACGGCGCGGGTGGGCACCACCAGGGCGTTCGCGTGACCGGCGGCTCTGGTGATCGTGCGCCGGTGCCAGGCGACTCCGCGCGGGGTGAGGGTTTCCGGGTGGGTCCAGGGGACGGTGTCGTGCACGGTGACGACCAGGCCGCGCCCGCGACGACGGGGCGGGGCGAGCGGTGTCATCGCGTGCACCGTGTCGCCGCCCGGCCACAGCGGCACGCCGCGTTCCCACGCGGCGATCAGCGCACGTCGCGGCAGCGGCAGCACGCGGGGGCCCGCGACGCCGGGGACGCGGGCCTGCTCGGGATCGCCGCTGCGGCTGATCGCACCGGTCACCGTCCAGCCGTCGGGTGCGGTGGCGGCGAGGGCGCGCAGCAGTTCCCGGGTGTAGCGGCCGGTGCCGCCGCGGACCGGGGCCAGCAGCTGCTCGGCGATGGCAACCAGCTCGGGCACGCGCTCAGCTTCGCACGCGCTGGAAACCCGCCGATGCGTGACGCTAGGTTTCCCCGGTGATATCAGACGGGGTGCGCACCACGGTCATCGTGATCACGTGGCGCGGCCGGGCCCACATCGACGCCTGCCTGGAGGCGCTGGCCGCGCAGTCGCGTCCGCACCGGACGCTGGTGGTGGACAACGCCTCCGACGACGGCACGGCCGAACTGCTCGCCGCCCGTCCCGAGATCGAGGTGCTGCGGCTGCCGCGCAACGTCGGCTACGCGGGCGGCCTGGCCGCAGCGCTGCCCGAGGTCGACACGCCCTTCGTCGCCTGGCTCAACGACGACGCCGCCCCGTCCGCGGACTGGCTGGAGGTGGTGGAGGGGAACCTTTCTGCCACCGCGACGGCCGCGGCGGCCACGTCCGTGCTGCGGACGCCGGACGGCGGTGTGCAGTCGACGGGGGTGCGGCTGACCGCTGACGGGCACGGCGCGGACGCCACCGGGACCGGCGCGGTCTTCGGTTTCTGCGGCGGGGCGGCGTTGCTGCGCACCGACGTGCTGCGCGAGGTGGGAGGGGTTCCGGCCGACTTCTTCTGCTACTACGAGGACACCGACACCGCGTGGCGGCTGCGGCTGGCGGGTTTCGACGTGGTGGGCACGGAGGCGACCGCCACGCACCTGCACGGGGCCAGCACCCGGCCCGGTTCGGCGCTGTTCCACCGCTGGAACGAGGGGAACCGCCTGCTTACCCTGCTGCGCTGCGCGCCCACCGGGGTCGCGGTCCGCGAAGTGGCGAGGTTCGCGGCCATCACGCTGCTCCTGCCGTGGCGCGATCTGCCCCATCGCCCGCCGAACCTGCGGGCCGGTCTGCGACTGCGGGTGTTGGTGAAGGTCTCCTCGCTGCTGCCCGCGACGCTGCGCGCCCGTCGCCGGATCGGCCGGATGGCGCGGGTTTCCCGCCGCGAGGTGTGGGAGGCCTGGGCGGGCCGGTGAGCGGACGTCAGTGCTGTGCAAGGCGGTTGTAAGCGGCCTGCGCACACTTCGGGGGCATGACTACGACTGGAGTTCACCAGCGCTCGATCGCCATCGTGGGGATGTCCTGCCGGCTTCCCGGGGCGACCGATCCCGACGGGCTGTGGGAACTTTTGTGCGGCGGCGTCGACGCGACCGCGCACACCCCCGCTGACCGCTACGACGCGGCGGCCCTGCGTTCTTCCGGGCCCGGCGGTCTCGCCGGTTGCCGGGCCGGGTTCGTCGACGGAATCGCCGATTTCGACGCCGACTTCTTCGGCATGTCCGCGGCCGAGGCAACCTCGCTCGATCCTCAGCAGCGGCTGCTGCTGATGTGCGCGTGGGAGGCGTTCGAGGACGCCGGAATCGTCCCGGAGCGGTTGCGCGGATCCCGAACCGGCGTGTTCGTGGGCAACTCCCGGGCCGATTTCCTCGAATCCGCCCTCCAGCAGGGCCTTTCCTCCGCCACGGCGACGCAGCTGGGAAACGTTCGCTCACTGCTGCCCGCGAGGGTCTCCCACTTCTTCGACCTGCGCGGTCCGAGCGTCGTGGTCGACACCGCGTGCTCGTCGGCGTTGACGGCGGTGCACCAGGCGGTGCAGAGCCTGCGGTCCGGGGAGATCCCGGCGGCGGTGGTCGCGGGGGTGAACCTGCCGCTGCGGCCCGACGAGGCCGTGATGATGTCGCACGCCGGGGCCATGTCGGCGGACGGACGCAGCCGGTTCGGCAGCGCCGACGCCGACGGTCACGCGCCTTCCGACGCGGTCGCGGTGGTGGTGCTCAAGCCGTGGGAAGCGGCGCTGGCAGACGGAGATCGGGTGCGCGCGGTGATCGCCGGCAGCGCGGTGGGCAACGACGGTCGCAGCAGCGACTCGGTGCTCAACCCGTCGCTGGACGGGCAGCTGGACGTGCTGCGCTGGGCCTACCGGGACGCGCGCGTGGAGCCTTCGGAGGTGGACTTCGTGGAGGCGCACGGGTCCGGCTCACCGCTGCTGGATCCGCTGGAGCTGACCGCGCTGGGCCGGTTCATGGGAACCTCCCGATCACCGGACCGGCCGCTGCTGGTCGGCTCGGCGAAGTCCAACCTCGGGCACGCCGAGGCCGCCGGCGGTCTGGTCGGGCTGATCAAGGCCGCGTTGTGCCTGGAGAACGGCAAGGTGCCCGCGAGCCTGCACGCCGGGCTTCCACGCACCGACGTGGACTGGTCGGGCCTGTCGATCCCGCAGGTGCTCACCGACATCCCCTCGCGCGCGATCGCGGGGGTGTCCGCGCAGGGGTCGTCGGCGCTCAACGCCCACGTGGTGCTGCGCAGCGCCGAGCACGAACCGCGCACGCCGGACGACGGAACGCGCTGGCCGCTGGTGCTGTCCGCGCGCACTCCGGAAGCGCTGGCGGACCTCACCCGCGCCTACGTCGAGCACCTGTCGGGTTCGGGCGCGGAGTTCCCGGTGCGCGACATCTGCCGCAGCGCGGCGTTGCGCCGCACCCGCTTCGAGCACCGCGCGGTGGCGATCGGTGCGACGCACCGGGAGCTCGTCGAGTCGCTGACCACCGACAGCACGCCGGAGCTGGACCGGTTCCTCGGTTCCGAAGCGGTGGACCGGGACGGGCTGTTCGGGCCCGGACGTCACGTGCCGCTGCCGACGTACCCGTGGCAGACGCGCCGCTTGTGGCCGGGCGAGGAGCCGGCCGGTGACGATCCGGCGGAGTGGTTGCTGGGCAAGCACGCGCGCACCGCGTTCGCCCAGGATTCCGCGCTGGCCGACATCGGCATCGATTCGCTGGCGAAGCTGCAGCTGCTGGTGGAGGTGCAGCAGCGCACCGGGCGCGAGGTCGATCCGGAGGAGCTGGCGGCGCTGCGCACCGTGCGGGACCTGTGCCGCTGGGCGAGAGATCTGACGGAGGTTCGGCGATGAACGTCTTCACGTGGTTCGAGCGGGCCGCCGCCCAGTTCCCCGACGAGGCGGCACTGGAGGTCGACGGGGCCAGCCTGACCTACGCGGAGCTGCGCGAACTGGTCGAGCGGCTGGCGGCGCGCCTGCACGGCGCCGGTGCCCCGCAGCGGGTCGGGTTGCTGGCCAACCGCTCGGTGCTCGCCTGCGCCGGCTACCTGGCGGTGCTGCGCGCCGGTGCGACGGTGGTGCCCTTGAACCCGCAGCACCCGCCGGAGCGCATCCGCGAACTGGTGGCCAAGGCCGGTGTCGAGCTGGTGCTCACCGAGGAGTCCGGGGCTCGGGGTGAGTGGAAGGTTCCCGTGCTGCGCGCCGGGAGGGACGAGCCCTTCGGGCGGGCGCGGGAGGTGCCCGTCGGACCCGACGACATCGCCTACGTCATCTGCACGTCGGGGTCGACGGGGACGCCGAAGGCGGTGCCGATCTCGCACGGCAACCTCGACGCGTACCTGACGGAGGTCGCCGCGCGGTACGGGATCGGGCCGGGCAGCCGGGTTTCGGGGAACTTCGAGCTGACCTTCGACGGTTCGGTGCACGACATGTTCGTCACCCTCGGCCAGGGCGGGACCCTGGTGGTGCCGCGCGCGGGAGCGTTGCTGTCACCGGTGCGCGCGGTCAACGCGCTGCGGTTGACGCACTGGTTCTCGGTGCCGTCGCTGATCTCCTTCGCGGAGCGGCTCGGCACGCTGCGGCCGGGGGCGATGCCGACGTTGCGGTGCAGCATCTTCGGCGGTGAGGCGGTGCCGATGGAGGCGTTGCGGAGCTGGAAGCGAGCGGCGCCGAACAGCGATGTCGAGGTGCTCTACGGGCCGACGGAGCTGACGATCGCCTGCACCGGCCACCGGTTGCCGCGCGAGGTGTCGGAGTGGCCGAGCACGCCGAACGGGGTCGCTCCGATCGGAGAGTGCTTCCCCTCGCTGGAGTTCCGGGTGCTGGATCCCACCGGCAGGCCTGCGGCGCGCGGCGAGTTGTGCGTGCGCGGGCCGCAGCGGTTCGCGGGTTACCTCGATCCCGCCGACGACGCGGGCCGTTTCGCGCCGGGCGGCTGGTACCGGACCGGGGATCTGGTGACGGTCGCCGACGGTGTGCTGCTGCACCTGGGTCGCACCGATCAGCAGGTGAAGGTGCGCGGGCATCGCATCGAGCTCGGCGAGGTCGAGGCCGCGTTGCGCGCGCTGCCGGGGGTGAAGGACGCGATCGTGCTGGCGGTGCCGACCGATGGCGAACCGGAGTTGGTGGCGGCCGTCGGGGGCGACTGCGATCCCGACGCGCTGCAGGCGGGTCTGCGGGACCGGCTGCCGTCGTACATGCTGCCGCGCCGGATCACGGTGCTGGACCGACTTCCGCTCAACGCCAACGGCAAGCTCGACCGCCGGGCGCTGCGCACCGAACTCGAACTGTGAGGGATGATGTTCGACGCGATCGTCGTGGGTGCCCGCTGCGCGGGGTCGCCCACCGCAATGCTGCTGGCCCGCGCGGGCCACCGGGTGCTGCTGCTGGAGCGCGGGACGTTCCCCTCAGACACCGTGTCCACCCACGTCATTCACCAGCCGGGCGTGGCCGCGCTGGCGCGGTGGGGGTTGTTGGACGAGTTGCGCGCCACCGGTTGCCCGCCGCTGCGGCACGCCCGCTACCAGGTCTCCGACGTGCGGCTGGCCGGGTGCGGGCGGGGCGTGGCCGGGCAGCGCGCGGGGTACGCGCCGCGCCGCTTCGTGCTGGACGAGCTGCTGGCGCGGTCGGCCGTGGCGGCGGGCGCTGAGTTGCGGGAGAAGTGCCGGGTCACCGGGTTGCTGCGGGACGACAGCGGCCGGGTGGTGGGGGTGCGCGGCGAGCACCGGGGCGTGGAGTTCACCGAGCGCGCGTCGCTGGTGGTCGGCGCGGACGGGATGCGCTCGTCGGTGGCCGCGCACGCCGGTGCCGGGTTCACGACCTGGGACGAGCGGTTGACCTGCGCCTACTACTCGTACTGGACGGGTGTGCCCGCGGATCTGGAGATCTACGAGTCGCCGGGCAGTTGGGTGGCGGCCACGCCCACGCACGGGCACGCGACGCTGGTGCTGACCTACTTCCCGCAGTCGCGGTTCCGCTCGGTGCGCGCCGACGCGCAGCGCGCCCACCTCGACCGCGTCCGGGAGACCGCACCTGAGCTGCACGAGCGCTTGCAGGGCGGGGAGCAGGTGGAGCGGTTGCGGGGGTCGGGTGATCAGCAGAACTTCTTCCGCGAGGCGGCCGGTCCGGGTTGGGTGCTGGTGGGCGATGCCGGGCACCACAAGGACTCGATCACCGCGCGCGGGATCAGCGACGCGTTCATCCAGGCCGAGTCGCTGGCCAGGCACATCAGCGGATTCCTCGATTCGCCGGCGAGGCTGGACGCGGCGTTGCGGGGGTTCGCGGCCGAGCGCGACAGCACCTCGGCCTCGGGTTACGCGGCGACGCTGTCGGTGGCGCGGATGACGCCGCCGAACGAGCAGCGGCTGGATCTGCTGCGCGCGATCCAGCAGGACGAGGAGCTGACGTCGATCTACTTCGACGCCTTCGCCGGCGCCGCCGACATCACGGCGCTGTACACCCCGAGGCTCCGGGAGCTGCTCAGCCGGGGACCGAGGTGAGGACAGGGGCGGTTCGTGGTCCGAACCGGCCATGATCGATGTCTGATATGCCCGGACAGTTCGGGCCGGAACCGCCCCTCGGCGAGGCGCGAGCGGCCGCCGTGGCAGGTCATGGCGACCGAATTGACCGAACACCTGGGCGGCCCGGCCTCGCGATGGTGCAGGCTTGGGGCGTGGTCGAAGCGAACCTTCCCGTCGTCTCCGTGATCGTCGTGAACTACCGCGGCGCGGACGACACCATCACCTGCCTGCGCGCGGTGCGCGACGAGCTGGACTACCCGGCCGACAAGCTGGAGGTGCTGTGCGTCGACAACGCCTCCGGTGACGGCTCCGCGCAGCGCATCCGCGAGGCCGTGCCCGAGGTGCGGTTGATCGAGTCGGCGAGCAACACCGGTTTCGCCGGTGGCTGCAACCTGGCCGCGCGCGAGGCGACCGGGCAGGTGCTGGCGTTCCTCAACAACGACGCCCGTCCGGACCGCAGCTGGGCGCGGGCGGCCGTGGAGGTGCTGCGGGCGGAACCGACCGTGGGCGCGGTGGCCAGCAAGGTCCTGGACTGGGACGGCGAGCGCGTCGACTTCGTCGACGGCGGCCTCACCTGGTTCGGCATGGGCTACAAGCGGCACGCCGGTGAGCTCGACGACGGTTCGCACGACGCGGCCCGCGACGTGCTGTTCGGCACCGGCTCGGCGCTGTTCGTGCGGGCCGAGCTGTTCGCGGCGCTGGACGGTTTCGACGAGCGCTTCTTCATGTTCTACGAGGACGTGGACCTGGGCTGGCGGCTGAACCTGCGCGGCTGGCGGGTCCGCTACGAGCCGAGGTCGCTGACCTTCCACCGCCACCACGCGTCGATGGCCGAGGTGGCCTCCTCCCGCGAGCACTACCTGCTGGAGCGCAACGCGCTGGCCGCGCTGTACAAGAACGTCTCCGACGAGACGCTCGCCAAGGCGCTGCCCGCGGCGATGGCGCTGGCGGTGCGGCGGGCCACGGCGCGCGGCGAGATCGACCCGACGCAGCTGGAGATCACGCGGCGCGGCGAGGCCGAGGACGACTCGCCGGTGCCGATCGACCGCTCCGCGCTGGCGGGGATGCTGGCCATCGACCAGTTCGTGGAGCTGCTCCCGTCGCTGAAGCTCTCCCGCGAGCAGGAGCAGCGGGAGCGGGTGCGCACCGATGCCGACCTGCTGCCGCTCATGCGCAAGGCGATGGAGCCCGCCTACCCGCTGCCCCGCTACCTGGCCGCGCACGAGGCGCTGGTGGAGGCGTTCGAGCTGGACGAGGTGTTCGGCCGGCCGCGCAAGATCGTGGTGATCACCGGCGACGCGGTCACCGAGCGGATGGCCGGTCCCGCGATCCGCGCCTGGCACATGGCCGAGGTGCTGGCCGCCGAGCACCAGGTCCGGCTGGTCAGCGTCAACGCCCGGGTGGATCCGCCGGAGTCGGAGTTCGAGGTGCTGGCCGCCAAGCCGCGCGAGCTGGGCGAGCACGTCGAGTGGGCCGACATCGTGGTGCTGCAGGGGCACGTCCTGGAGATGGTGCCCGCGCTCAAGCGCGTGGACTCCACCAAGATCGTGGTCTGCGACGTCTACGACCCGATGCACCTGGAACTGCTGGAGCAGGGCCGGGATTCCGATGACGAGCGCCGCGCGAAGGACCTCGCCGGTGTCACCAAGGTGCTCAACGCGCAGCTGGAGCGCGGTGACTTCTTCCTGTGCGCCTCGGAGCGCCAGCGGCACTTCTGGCTCGGGCACCTGGCTTCGCTGGGCCGGTTGACGCCGGGCCTCTACGACAACGATCCGACCGTGCGGTCGCTGCTGTCGGTGGTTCCGTTCGGGTTGCCGTCGGTGGCTCCGCGCCGCACCGCGCCCGCGATCAAGGGCACCAGGCCGGGGATCTCGGCGGACGACAAGGTCGTGCTGTGGGCGGGTGGCGTCTACAGCTGGTTCGACCCGCTGACCCTGCTGCGCGCGATCGACCGGCTGGCGCAGCGGCGGAGCGACGTGCGGTTGTTCTTCCTGGGCATGAAGCACCCGAACCCGGACGTGCCGGAGATGGGCATGGCCGGGCAGACCCGGGCGCTGTCGCAGCGGCTCGGCCTGACCGGCAAGTTCGTGTTCTTCAACGAGACCTGGGTTCCCTACCAGGAGCGGCAGAACTTCCTGCTGGACGCCGATTGCGGTGTCACCACGCACTTCGAGCACGTGGAGACGACCTTCGCGTTCCGCACGAGGGTGCTGGACTACCTGTGGTCGGGTCTGCCGGTGATCACCACCGACGGTGATTCGTTCGCCGACCTGGTGCGCAGCGAGGGCATCGGCGTCGTGGTGCCCGCCGAGGATCCCGAGGCGCTCGCCGACGCCCTGGAGAAGGTCCTCTACGACGCGGAGTTCGCCGCCGAGTGCCGTCGCCGGATCGAGCCGGTCCGCGAGCGCTTCACCTGGGAGGCGGTGCTCTCGCCGCTGACGTCGTTCTGCCGCGATCCGCGTCCGGCCGCCGACCGGCTCACCGCCGCCGCGCCGCTGGTGCGCACCGCGCAGCCGGGACGGGTGGAGACGGTGCGCCGGGATCTGTCGCTGCTGCGGGAGTACCTCGACGCCGGTGGTCCCGCCGAGGTCGCCAAGCGCGCGACCGGCCGGTTGCGGCGCATCGCCGGGGAACGACTCCGTGGCCGCTGACCTGCGGGTTCTGCTGGACGCCACACCGCTGCTGGGGCCGCGCACCGGCATCGGCCGCTACACGGCGTCGCTGGTGGCGGCGTTGGCGTCCGATGTGGACGTTCGGTTGATCGGCTTCAGCACGCGGGGGTGGCGCCGGTTGCGCACCGAGGCACCGGCCGGGACTCACGTGGTGGGGCCGCCGATTCCGGCTCGCGCGCTGCGGATGTTGTGGCGGGGTGGGCGCTTCCCGCCGGTGGAGCTGCTGTCCGGGGCGGTCGACGTGGTGCACGGGACGAACTTCGTGCTGCCCCCGTCGGTGCGCGCGGCGGGTGTGGTGACGGTGCACGACCTGGCGTTCCTGGACGATCCTTCGCTGGCCGACGAGGATCTGCCCGCGCTGGTGCGGCTTTCGGCGCAGCGGGCCCGCGTGGTGTGCACGCCGACGGCGGCGATGGCCGACCGGGTCGCGGAGCGCCTGGACGTCTCGCCGGAGAAGCTGGCGGTCACGCCCTTGGGGGTCGATCCCGAGTGGTTCTCGGCGGCACCGGCCTCAGGTGATCGGATTCCTCCCGAATACCTGCTGTTCGTCGGCGCGGAGGGCCCGCGCAAGGGCCTCGACGTGCTGCGATCGGCGCTCGCTCCGGACCTCCCGCCGCTGGTCATCGCGGGCCCGGGTGCGGCGGGCGAGGCCGACGGGGTGATCCGCACCGGCTACCTCGCCGACGAGGAGTTGCGCGGCTTGGTGGCCGGGGCGAGCGCGCTGGTGCTGCCGTCGCGCGACGAGGGCTTCGGGTTGCCGGTGCTGGAGGCGCTGGCGTGCGGGGTGCCGGTGGTGTGCTCGGACCTCCCCGCGCTGCGCGAGGTCGCCGGTTCGCACGCGGTCCTCGCACCGGCCGAGGACCCGGCCGCGCTGCGCGAGTCGTTGCGCCGCGCACTGGCCGCTCCCCCGGATGCCGAAGCCGGTCGCGCGCACGCGAAGAGCTTCAGCTGGGAGCACTGCGCGAGCCGGACCCATGCCGCCTACCTGCGCGCCGTGGCGTAGGGGAACCTTCCGCTCATCCGCGGTGGCGGAAAGCTTCCCCGCTGGTGGTGAAGGCCTCCTTCAGCGCGTCCTGCCAAGGCCGCAATGGTGTCAGACCCGCACCCTTCCAGGCGTTCTCGGACAGCACCGAGTAGGCCGGGCGCGGGGTTCTGGTCGGGTAGTCGGCGCTGCTGCAGGGGTTCACCCGGTTCGGGTCGAGGCCCAGTTCGGTGAAGATGGCGCGGGCGAACTCGAACCAGCTCGTGGACCCGGTGTTGGTGCAGTGCAGCACCCGCTGCTGCGGTCCGGTGCCCGCGGCGACGGGTTCGGCGAGTTCCAGCAGGCCGCGAGCGAGGTCCGCGGCCCAGGTGGGCGAGCCGATCTGGTCGTCCACGACGGACAGCTCGTCGCGCTGGGCCGCCAGCCGGGCCATGGTCTTGACGAAGTTGCCGCCGTGCGCGCCGTAGACCCAGGCGGTGCGCACGATCCACGCGCTCGCACCGGATTCCAGCACCGCCCGCTCGCCTTCGAGCTTGGTGCGGCCGTAGACGGTGCGCGGCCCGGTCTCGTCGCCCGGCTCGTAGGGGCGGTCGGCGTCGCCGGGGAAGACGTAGTCGGTGGACACGTGCAGCAGCGGCAGTCCGCCGTCCCGGCACGCCTCCGCCAGCGCGGCAGGACCAGCGACGTTGACCCGGTGCGCCCCTTCGGGATCGGACTCGGCCGCGTCCACCGCGGTGTAGGCGGCGGTGTTGATCACGACCGGGCGGAGCTCGGCGTCGCTGGCGGCCTGGGCGAACGATGCGACGGCGTCGCGCGCGGATTCGGGGTCGGTGATGTCGAGTTCGCCCGATCCCGGTGCGTGCACCAGGTTCTCGCGCCGGGCGTCGAGGATGGCCGACAGCTCGGAGCCGACCTGGCCCTTGCCGCCCGGGACGAGCACCGCCAGCCGGGTCATCGGGCCACCGCCGCGCGCTCCTTCAGCGGTTCCCACCACGACCGGTTCTCCCGGTACCAGGCGATGGTGTCGCGCAGCCCGGTCTCGAAGTCGATCTGCGGGGCGTAGCCGAGCTCGGCGATCTTGGCGTGGTCGACCGAGTAGCGGCGGTCGTGGCCCTTGCGGTCCTCGACGGGTTCGACCATCGAGAAGTCCAGTCCGAACTCGGCGAGCAGCCGTTCGGTCAGCTCCCGGTTGGTCAGCTCGGTGCCGCCGCCGATGTTGTAGATCTCGCCCGGCGTCCCGGACTCGGCGACGAGCTGGATGCCTCGGCAGTGATCGCCGACGTGCAACCAGTCGCGCACGTTCATGCCGTCGCCGTAGAGGGGGACCTTGCGCCCGTCCATCAGGTTCGTGATGAACAGCGGCAGCACCTTCTCCGGGAACTGGTACGGGCCGTAGTTGTTCGAGCACCGCGTGATGCACACCGGCAGCCCGTGCGTGCGGTGGTAGGCGCGCGCCAGCAGGTCGGAGCCCGCTTTGGCCGCCGAATAAGGAGAATTGGGCTCGAGAAGATGATCTTCTGGCCACGAACCGGTCTCGATCGAGCCGTAGACCTCGTCGGTGGAGACGTGGACGAACTTGCCCACGCCGGCTTCCAGCGCGGCCTGCAGCAGCGCGTTGGTCCCCACGACGTTGGTCACCACGAAGGCGTCGGAGCCGGTGATGGAGCGGTCCACGTGGGTCTCCGCGGCGAAGTGCACCACCACGTCGACGCTGGTCATGACCTCGCCGAGCAGGTCGCGGTCGCAGATGTCGCCGCGCACGAACCGCAGCCGAGGATCATCGGCCACCTCTGCCAGGTTCGCCTCGTTGCCCGCGTAGGTCAGCTTGTCCAGCACGATCACTTCGGCACCGCTGAAGGCCGGGTAAGCCCCGCTGAGCAGCTGCCTGACGTAGTGCGAGCCGATGAAGCCGGCCCCACCGGTGACCAGAATCCGCATTCCGCCTCTTCCTCGTCCTGCGCGGGCAGTAGGCGCACGGCCCGCGATGGGCAGTCTGACATGCGCCGATGCTCGACCCCATCGACTCCCAAGTTACGTACCGTCACAGATGGGGTTCACCCTTATGAGTGAGATCACCAGATCTCGAGGGACCCGTCATGGTTCGAGTGGATCACCGTTAGCCTTCTCCGAGAAGTCGGGCAATATCACTCGTGTAGGTGTAACGCTCGCCCCCGCAGCCCCCAAGGAGGAATCGCGTGGACGACCGGCCGAGGCGGCCCGGGAGCCCTGATGGGCGGCCCGGAAGAGGTGTTCCGCCACGTGGCCCCGGAGGCGGACCGGCCCGCTCCGGCGCTCCTGCCGGCCGACCGCAGGGTGCTCGTCGCACCGGTGCGGCAGGCGCTGCGAAGACCGGCTCCGCGGGTGCTGCGAGGAGCACAGCAGCGACTGCTCAGAGTAAGGCTGCGGCGAGGCAATCCGCTCGAACCGGTGACGCCGACCTTCATCCCGACGATGTCTGGAGCCGAGGCGGCTTCTGGCAGCGGAAGAGCACCCGCAACGGCGCGCGCACCCTCACCGCCCTGCTGTCGGTGATCGTCCTGTGCATCACCGGCTTCGCCTGGGCGATGTTCCGGCCGGGAGCGGGCGGTACCGGCACCGCCGACGTCATCGGCAGCGGGTTCAGCGCCCCCGACGGCGCCACCGACATCCTGCTGATCGGCAACGACAGCCGCACCGACGCGCAGGGCAACCCGCTGCCCAAGCAGATCCTGCAGGAGCTGCACACCACGCAGGAGGGCGGCGACCTCACCGACGCCATGATCCTGGTGCGCATCCCCAACGGCGGTCACAGCGCCAGCGCCATGTCCTTCCCCCGGGACACCATGGTCAACAGCGGCATCGGCGAGGACAAGCACAAGCTCACCGAGACCATGAACCGCGGCAAGGACGCCGAACGCGCCAAGCTGCAGGACGAAGGGGTCACCGACCCCAAGGAGCTCGACGAGAAGTCGCGGCTGGCCGGCAAGCAGGCGCTGCTGGAGACCATAGAGAAGCTCACCGGCGTCAGCATCGATCACTACGCCGAGGTCAACCTGCTCGGGTTCTACGAGATCACCAAGGCCGTCGGCGGCGTCGAGGTCTGCCTCAACGACGCCACCAAGGACAGCTACTCCGGCGCCAACTTCAAGAAGGGCGTGCAGACGATCCAGGGCGCCGACGCGCTCGCCTTCGTCCGGCAGCGCCACGGCCTGCTCAACGAGCTCTCCCGCGGCAAGCGCCAGCAGGTGTTCATGTCCGCGCTCGCCCACCGGATCCTGTCCTCCGGCACCCTGGCCAACCCGGCGAAGCTCAGCGCGCTGATCGACGCGATCAACAAGTCGGTCACCCTGGACCCGGCGCTGGCCAGCGACATCCTCGGCTTCGCCGAGCAGATGCAGGGCATCGCCGGCGGCAACGTGCAGTTCTACAGCGCCCCGGTGCACCTGGTCGGCGAGTCCGGCCAGGAGGACGTCACGCTCAACATCGCCGAGAGCAAGCAGTTCGCGGCCGACCTGCTCCTGCCCCCGCAGCAGCGCGCGCAGAAGCTGGCGACCCTGAAGTCCCCGACCAAGATCACCACCAGCGTCTACAACGCCTCCGGCATCAGCGGGCTGGCCGCCAACGTGCTGGAGGAGCTGACCAGTCAGGGATTCCAGGAAGGCAGCAGCTCCAACTCCGAGACCCGCAGCTCCTCGGTCGTCTACTACGCCAACGGCGAGCAGGACGTCGGCAAGATGGTCGCCGAGTCCCTCGGCGGCCTGCCCACCGAGGTCAGCCCCAACCTGACCGCGGGCAGCGTCGAGGTCTACATCGGCAAGGACTACAAGGGCCCCGGCAAGTCGAACTTCACCGGCGCCCCCACCCTCCGCCTCGACGGCCTGAACAAGGCCGCCCCGCTGCGCACGCAGGCGGACACCGGGAACAACCCCATCACCGCGGATGGGGTCCCCTGCATCGACTGAGCCGCGTGGGAACTTCCCTGTCACCGCCAAGCAGCATGGGAGCTTTCCTGTCACCAGCAGATGACAGGAAAGCTCCCATGCTTCTGCTGTGAGGGGCTGGATCCACCCGACCGCGCTCGGGGCCGTGCTTCCCTCGTGCGGCCGGCCCTGCGCGGGGCCAGGCACTTGAATCGCAATTGACGGCACTCCCGCTCTCGTGATTTCGCGCCTCGTGCACGCAGATCTGGAATCGCGCTTGAAATATGGGGGACAACCCCTAGGGGATTCCCCCGAAAGCCGCGCGAACAGTGACCCACTCCTCCCCGCGAACAACGAACCAGCAGGTCAGGGACTTGCTCGCATTCTTTTTCAACGCGAAGCAACCGAGACGGGGGCGGCACGTCTTACGAAGCAAAAGCGGGTGAGAAAAGCCCGGTAGCGCCCTGGGGGAAGGACCCAATCATGCTGAAGCGAATTCGTACCGTCGGTGCCGCGACCGCCCTTCTCGGCGGAACCCTGCTGATCGCCGGGTGCAGCGGTCAGGCCGCGACGAACTCGCCGGCCGGGCTGTCCAACTCCGGTCCGCAGGCCGTCAACGCCGCCGGCGTCGGCACCGCGCAGGACGATGACGTCTCCGCGTCCAACTGCTCGGCGACGGACTTCCAGATCAAGCTGCAGGCCCAGCCCAACCCGAACCAGTACCTGCTGACCATGACCAACACCTCGGACAAGGCCTGCGAGCTCGGCGGCTGGGTGAACCTGACCCCCACCAACATGGCGAACGAGCCGATCGAGGAGGTTCCCAGCGAGAACGTCGAGATCCCGGGCGGACCGCAGGACATCACCCTCGAGCCGGGTCGCACCGCTTTCGCCGGCGTCCACGCCGAACTGGGCGACAAGGGCGACTCGAACACCTACGTCACCAGCGGTTTCGTCGCCAGCCCCGCCGACATGAGCGGCTCGGTCAACGCCCCGGTCAACGGCCTGAACAACGAGCCCGTCACCGAGATCCCGCTGAAGAGCCTGCAGGTCGGCACCCTCCAGCCCTCGGCCCAGGGCGTCCTGTTCTGACCCACGCAACTCCCGCCCGAAGCCCGCGCCGCACCGGCGCGGGCTTCGCCGCGTCCAGGGCTCCCTTCGCGACGTGAGCGAAAGGTTCCCCTCCTCGCACCCCAGGGCCTCCTCTCGCGAAGTGAGCGGAAAGTTCCCCCACTCCTGACCGAAGAGCTCCCCTCACGAGGTGAGCGAAAGGCTCCCTTCCTCGTGCCCCAGGGGCCCCTTCATCAAGTGAGCGGAAAGTTCCCCTCCTCGTGACCGAGACGTTCCCCTCACGACGTGACCGAAAGGTTCCCCTCCTCCGGCTTTTGAGCATGATCCTCGGCGGTTTACTGTGAATCATCGACACAAAACCCAGGGGGAGGGCTCGGTGGACGAACCGGATCAGGGGCATGAGCTCCCCGAACCGGACGGCCCCGAAGTCGTTTCGTCCGGCCGGTCCCGCTCAGCGGCGCGGATCGCGGGACGGAGCGTGGTGGCGTTCGCGTCGGTCGTCGTGCTGGGGCTCAGCGCCGTCGGCTGGTTCGTCATCGACCGGCTCAGCGAGGTCAGCTCGGCGAAGGTGCTCGCCGAGGTGCCGCACGCTCCTCCGCCCGACGACGGGGCCACCGATGTGCTGCTGGTCGGCAGCGACAGCCGCACGGACGCTCAGGGCAATCCGCTGCCGCTGAAGGTCCTCAAGCAGTTGCGGACCGAGGCCACCGGTGGGCTCAACACCGACAGCCTGGTGCTCATCCGCGTTCCGCACAGCGGTGCGGCTCCGACCGCGGTGTCCATCCCGCGCGACACCTACACCGAGACGCCGTCCGGCAACCCCGACAAGATCAACTCGGTGTACGGGCTCACCAAGAAGGCCGCGGCCGAGGAGCTGGAGGACCAGAACCTGCCCGCCGTCGAGGTCGAGCACCGCTCGAAGGTCGCCGGGCAGCGCGCGCTGGTGCAGACCGTGCAGACGCTCACCGGCATGCGCATCGACCACTACGCCGAGATCAACCTGCTCGGGTTCTTCGAGCTCACCGACGCCGTCGGCGGTGTCGAGGTGTGCCTCAACAACGCGACCAGCGACAAGGACTCCGGGGCCGACTTCAGCGCCGGGCGGCACACCGTCACCGGCGGCGACGCGTTGTCGTTCGTCCGCCAGCGGCACGGCCTGCCGCGCGGCGACCTGGACCGCATCGTGCGCCAGCAGGTGTTCATGGCGGCGTTGGCGAACAAGGTGCTCTCGACCGGCACGCTTACCGATCCCGCGATGGTCAACGACCTGACCGCGGCCACCCAGCGCACGGTCGAGCTCGACGAGGACTGGGACGCGCTGGGTTTCGTGCAGCAGATGCAGCAGATCGCCGCAGGGCGGGTCAACTTCGTGACGATGCCGGTGCTCAGCGCGGGCGCGCGCGACGAGCGGGGCCAGAGCATCGTCTCCATCGACCGCGCGGCCGTGCAGCAGTTCTTCGCCGGCCTGTCCGCCAACGCCCCCGGCCTGGCCCCGAAACCGGGTCTGCGCCTGGACGGGACCGCCCGGCAACGACCGATCACCTCCGACGGCGACGTTCCCTGCGTGAACTAGCCGGTTAGGCTGCGCGCATGAGCGTCACCCAGGCACTTCTCGGCCCGCTGCTGGCGAGCGGAGCACCCAAACCCCTGATCACGCACTACGACGACGCCACCGGTGCTCGCATCGAGCTCTCCCGAGCCACCACCGCGAACTGGGCGGCGAAGACGGCGAACTGGCTGGTGGACGAGATCGACCTGGAGCCGGAGACGCCGGTCTCGGTGTCGCTGCCCGCGCACTGGCAGACCGTCGGCGTGCTGCTGGGCGCCTGGTGGGCGGGTGCGCACGTGACCGACGAGCCCGCGGGCGCCGAGGTCGCGTTCGTCCCGGCCGCCGACCTCGCGCGCGGCGAGGGCGCGCACGTGGTGGCCGCCGTCGGTCTGGACCCGATGGGGGCGCCGGTTCGCGGCCTGCCCACCGACGCCGTCGACTACGTCTCGGACATCCGCGTGCACGGTGACGACTTCAGCCCGATCACGCCCGTCGCCGGGGACTCGCCCGCGCTGCTGGGCAAGTCGGTCGACGAGGTGCTGGAGCTGGCGAAGCGCCGCGCGGGTGAGCTGGGAATCGGCCGCAGCGACCGGGTCCTGTCCACCTTGGACTGGACGTTGCCCGGTGGCGTCGTGGACGGGCTGCTCGCGGTGCTCGCCGCGGAGGCCGCGCTCGTGCACTGCACCAACCCGGACCTCGCCAAGCTCGACAAGCGACGCGCCGACGAGCGCACGACCGTCGAACTCGGGCTCTGAGAGGCCCCTCACACAAGGCCCGCATCAGTTACCTACTCGCGGGTAACATCGAGGGATGCGTGCTGCGCAGTCACTCTTCCGCACCGAGGGCGAGCTCTTCGTGCCGAACGAGGCGTCCGGGAACCCCTGGGGCGAGCTGACCGGGGGCGGCCCGGTCGCGGGTCTGATCGCCCGCGCCATCGAGGCGGCCAACGACGACCCGGACCTATTCCTCGCCCGGCTCACCGTGGACCTGATGCGCCCGGTGCCGCGCGTCCCGCTGTCGATCGAGGTGCGTCCGCTGCGCACCGGCAAGCGGCTCCAGGTGGTGCAGGCCGGGCTGCACATCGACGGCCGGCTGCACACCAACGCAACCGCCCACTTGCTGCGGCGCTCCGACCTCGACGGACCGGCGCCCGGCTCCGCCGTGCCGTTCGACGGTCCTGACGGCCTGGAGGACCGCACGCTGCTCCCACCCGAGCTGGGGCTGCGCTGGGGAGTGCACGACGTGATGCAGGTGCGGTGGATCGCCGACCAGTCGGCGACCGGCGTCAGCCGCGCGTGGATGCGGATGCCGCTTCCGCTGCTGCCGGGTGAACCCCTCAGCCCGCTGTCGCACGTGGCGATCCTCGCCGACGCGATCAGCGCCGCCAGCCCGGTCGGCGAACTGTTCGGTCCCTGGATCAACACCGACGTCTCGATCTACCTGCACCGCGAGATGCGCGGCGAGTGGCTCGGCATGGAGATGCGACGAGACGTCCAGCTCACCGGGATCGGCACAGCCCACGCCCGCCTCTACGACACCGAGGGCCCCATCGGCACAGCCCAAGAAGCAGTCATGGTCAACCAACTTGGCTAAACGACAACACCCCTCACACCCACCGGCGCAACCCGACCACTTTCACGATCCGAACCCGGAAAACCGCCGTGAACAGGGGCCCGAATACCGCCGTAATCCGGGCAGCCCGGGGCGGTCCAGACGCGTGGCGGTCTCCCGGCATCCCGGATTTCAGTGGAAATCCGGGTTCCGATTTCCACTGAAGTCCGGCAGAGGACTTCCACTGAAATCGGGAACCCAGCTGGGGACGGGCCGGATGCGGAGAACTGCCGTGATCCGGTGGCTGAATGTCCGGGGGTTCGGGGTTGGTTCGGTGCGTTGGTCGCGCTGGGGCGCGGGTCAGGACTGGTCGGCCTTGGACTGGAGGGCTGCGTGCTTTTCGTGGACCAGGGTTTCGAGGTTTGCCTGGAAGTCGGCCATCTGGTGGCGGAGGCGGGTGCCCAGGTCGCCGGAGTCGGTGGCGAGGGTGCGGACCGCGAGGAGGCCCGCGTTGCGGGCTCCGCCGACCGACACCGTGGCGACCGGGACTCCCGCGGGCATCTGCACGATGGAGAGCAGGGAATCCATGCCGTCGAGGTGCTTCAGGGGCACCGGGACGCCGATCACCGGCAGCACCGTGGCCGAGGCGACCATGCCCGGCAGGTGCGCGGCGCCGCCCGCGCCGGCGATGATCACGCGGATCCCGCGGTCAGCGGCCTCGCGCGCGTAGTCGAGCATCCGCTGCGGCGTGCGGTGCGCGGAGTAGACGCCGACCTCGAAGGGGACGTCGAACTCGGCGAGCGCCTCACCGGCAGCCTGCATCACCGGCCAGTCGGAGTCGCTGCCCATGATCACGCCAACGAGCGGCTGCTCACTCACGCGGACCTCCTGGAATGTCGAAAGCTGCTGGACGTCAGTGGATTTCGTGGCCGTCGAGCCACTCACCCGCGGAGAGCCAGTGCGCCGCCAGCCGTGCCTGCTCGCGGACCTCGGCCATGTCGTCGCCGAGAACCGTGATGTGGCCCAGCTTGCGGCCGGGGCGCTCGCTCTTGCCGTAGAGGTGCACCTTGGCGTGCGGGTAGCGGGCGAACAGGTGGTGCAGCCGCTCGTCGACGCTCATCGTCGGCTCGACCTCGGCGCCCAGCAGGTTCGCCATCACCACGGCGGGCGCGGTCTGCTCGGTGCTGCCCAGCGGGTAGTCGAGGACCGAACGCAGGTGCTGCTCGAACTGGGAGGTGCGGGAACCCTCGATGGTCCAGTGCCCGGAGTTGTGCGGGCGCATCGCCAGCTCGTTGATCACCAGGCCGTCGGCGGTCTCGAACAGCTCCACCGCGAGCACGCCGGTGACGCCCAGCGACTCGGCGACGTTGAGGGCGATGTCCTGCGCCCGCTCGATCAGCTCCGGCGAGGCGTCCGGGGCCGGTGCCAGCACCTGCACGCAGATGCCGTCCTCCTGCACGGTCTCCACCAGCGGCCACACGGCGCCCTGACCGAACGGCGAGCGCGCGACCAGCGCGGCCAGCTCGCGGCGCAGCGGCACGCGCTGCTCGGCCAGCAGCGGTGCGCCGCCGTCGAGCAGCTCGGAGACGGTGCGCTCGGCGTCCTCGGCGGAGTCGAGCATCCACACGCCGCGACCGTCGTAGCCGCCGCGAGCGGTCTTGAGCACGCACGGGAAGCCGTGCTCGGCACCGAACTTCAGCACGTCGTCGACCGAGGTGATCTCGGCGAACGGCGGCACCGGCAGGCCCAGCTCGGCGAGCTTGCGGCGCATCACCAGCTTGTCCTGGGCGTGCAGCAGCGCGTCGGGGCGCGGCTGCACGGACACGCCGGCGGCCTCCAGCGCGCGGAGGTGATCGCCGGGAACGTGCTCGTGGTCGAAGGTGACCACGTCGCAGCCCTGGGCGAAGGTCTTCAGCGCCTCCAGGTCGGTGTGGTGGCCGAACTCGACGTTCGAGGCCACCAGCGCAGCGGACTCGTCCGCCGAGTTCGCCAGCACCTTCAGCGACTGCCCGAGCGGAATCGCCGCCTGGTGAGTCATCCGGGCGAGCTGGCCACCGCCGATCATGCCGACAACTGGGGTTCCGGTGCGCTGGTCCACCCGTCCAGCGTAAGGCGGTGCACGCCTCACACCTGCACCGGGACGAACTAGCGCGACCTGGTTCACAGCTCGGCGCGGGTGATCACAACGCGGCGAGCAACCGGCACACCTCCGCGTGATCGCCCGGCAGCGTCTCCTCCTGGAACCGGATCTGGCCGCAGTCGCGCAGCGCCGGGTCCGCGGCAAGCCGGTTCTCGATCAGCCATTGCGCCTGCTGGCAGCGGCTGCGCAGCTGCGGCGTGCGCGGGGCGAGGACCGCCGCCGTGGCCGCGCGCAGCAGCGCCGTGGTCTCGCCCGCGTCGAAGACGGAGCGCAGCACGTCGGCGATGAGCACCATCGCGACCATCCGCGGGTAGCCGTCGGTGGACACGCCCAGCATCACGGTGATCAGCGCGTAGTCCTCGTCGGCGGTGGAGCCCCGCGAGCTCGCCTCCCGGTAGACCTCGTGCAGCCGGGTGCGCAGGTAGGCGGCGGTGTTGAGCCCGGTCAGCGGGTCCTGGACCTCGCGGCCGACCGCCATGCCGCTGACCGCGTCCGCCCAGCCCAGCGCCGTGATCCGGATCAGCGATGCGGGCACCGCGTCCGGGTCGGCCGAGACCAGCCCGTCGGAGTCCTCGCCGGCCACGGCGTGCAGGGCGGCGAGGTCCTGCAGCGTTCCGGACAGTCCGACACCGGATTCCGCGCGCGACGCGCCCAGTTCCGCCAGCGGATCGGACAGGTCGTCGCCCGCGACGACGGCCGCGCACACGGCTTCGACGGCCGAAACCTCCCAATCGCTGGGAAACGGCCACCCCGCTGCTAGGCTCGCCGTCCGCCAGCGCGAGCGCACCGCTCGTTCCAGCGTCCGCACTGCCGACGCGTCACACCTCAGTGGCCAGTCCCGCATGCTCAACGTCCCTCCCCATCGGGCCTACTCGTGAGCGAGACGAAGCAGACGGTCGCCCATGACGGTGGACTCGCTGGCTTTGCCCATACGATTCGGATCACAATGTTCGGCGAATTCCACATCAGGTGGTTTTCGCCGACCGAGCTCCCAGGTAGGACTGACGAGGACATGCCCCCTGCGGGGAGGAAGGTGCGGCGTGGCGACTGTCCCAGCAGAAGTCGAGAGCCCCAGCGACGGTGAGCTCCTGGAAGAGGTGCGCGGCGGTTCGTCGCAGGCCTACGGCGAGCTCTACGAGCGACACGTGGCGGCGGCCTACAACATGGCCCGCCAGGTCGCCAAGTCCGCGGCCGAGGCTGACGACCTCGTCTCCGAGGCGTTCGCCAAGGTCCTCGACACGCTGCGGGAAGGACGCGGTCCCACCACGGCCTTCCGCGCCTACCTGCTGACCGCGCTGCGGCACTGCGCCTACGACCGGACTCGGCGCGAGCGCAAGGTGCAGCTGGCCGACGACGTCGCCGAGGTCTCCGGGGCCGACGTCAGCGTGCCGTTCACCGACACCGCCGTCGACGGGTTGGAGCGCACCCTCGCCGCGCAGGCGTTCTCCCGGCTGCCGGAGCGCTGGCAGACCGTGCTCTGGCACGTCGAGATCGAAGGGCAGTCGCCCGCCGAGGTCGCCCCGCTGCTCGGGCTGACGCCCAACGGCGTGTCCGCGCTGGCCTACCGCGCCAGGGAAGGGCTCCGGCAGGCCTACCTGCAGGTCCACCTCGGTCAGCTGGAAGCCACCGGCTCCGGTGTCGAGCAGTGCCGGGCCGCCGTCGACAAGCTGGGCTCGTGGACCCGGGGCGGCCTGTCCAAGCGCGAGACCGCGCAGGTCGAAACCCATCTCGACACCTGCGACCGGTGCCGCGCGCTGGCGGCCGAGCTCGCCGACGTCAACGGCGCGCTGCGGGTCATCATCGCGCCGCTGGTCCTGGGCGTCACCGCCACCGGCTACCTCGCCGCGGCTTCCTCCGGCGGTACCGCTGCCGGGGCGCTCGTCACCGGTGGCGCCGCCGGTGGTGCCGGTGCGGCCGCCGGGGACGCGGCCAGCTCGGGTCCTCGCCAGGCGGTGACCGCCGGTGTCGCGTCCGCCGTGCTGGCCGCCGCGATCGCGGTCGCCATGACCTCCGGCGCCGACCAGTCCATCCCGGTCGCGCAGCCACCTGCGGCTCCGCCCGCCGCGGAACCGCCCGCGCCGGCACCGGCTCCGGCGCCACCTGCGGCACCCCCGGCCGCGCCGCCTGCGGCTCCCGCTCCGGCGGCTCCTCCCGCGGCGCCGCCCGCCGCTCCCGCACCCGCACCGGCGCTCGCCCCGCCTCCCCCTCCGGCTGTGACGCCCTCGCTCAACGCGACCGGCCCCTCGCAGCCGTTGCAGCTGGTCGCCGGGGGTGCGCCCGTGTCGGTGCCGATCCGGGTGACCAACAGCGGAACCGGTCCGTCGGTGCCGCTCACCTCGACGATGGCGCTGCCTCCGGGCGTGACCGCGCAGCTCCCGGCGGCCGTGTCCGGCCCGGCGAGCACCGCGCCCCAGGCCGCGTCGACCACGCCCGCGAGCACGTCGCCGCAGAGCGCCTCGGTGACGCAGGCGGCCGGTGCTCCGGCGGTGCGCTGCAACGGTTCGAGCGGCACCGTCACCTGCACCACCGACCGGGGGCTGCGGCCCGGCGAGTCGATGGTCTTCGACTACCTGGTGCGGGCCGACGAGTCGGCGACCGGCGGCGAGATCACCGTGTCCATCAGCGCCGGTGGCCAGATCAACCTGCGGCTGCCCGCGGTACCGGTGATCGTGCAGCCCGCGCCGGAGCCCCCGCCGCCCGCACCGCCGGCACCGCCGAAGCCCGTCGACCGGGTCGATCTCCACGCCTGGGCGTGGGACCAGCCGTGGATGGACATCAGCCGGGTCGCGATCGGGGTCCGCAACACCGGCACCAGCACCGGTCGCGCGGAAGTGGTGGCCGAGCTGCCCGAGGGCGCCGAAGCCGACGTCGTGCCGACCGGCTGCACCGCCGTCGGTCGAACCGTCACCTGCGCCGAAGACGATCTCGCACCGCACGAGGGCTTCTACCGGGAGCTGTGGGTCTCCAGCGACCGCGATCACCGGGGCCACCCGTGGTGGCCGGTGCACGACCCGGACGCGGTGGCCGTCGAGGGACGTCACCGGCACGACGTCTGGGTTCCGATCACCGCGACGCTGGGCGAGGCGACCGATCGGCAGGTCGTGGCACTGCACCTGTGGTCGCCCTGGTGGCCGCCGAAGCCGCCGGAACCGACCCCGCCGCCGACCACCACCGGCACGACCACGTCGACGACGACCAGCACCCGGCCGGACTGCCCGCCGTGGTGGCCGCCGGGCCACACCGGGGAGCCGCCGTGGCCGCCCGGACACGGGCACGGCAACGGGCACGACCGGCCGTGGGAGCACGGGCACTGCCACCCGCCGTCGCACGAGCGCCCGCTCCCGCCGCCGCAGCCGTCGCCGACCGCGGTCCCGCCCACGACGACGACAGCACCACCACCGCCGACGACGACCACGACGACGCCGAGCCCGACTCCGAGCTCGTCGTCCACGCCCCCGTCGACGACCACCGCACCGCCGTCGTCGTCCACCACGTCGCGCCCGACCACGTCGAGCACCACGACGTCGAGCACCACCACGTCCGGTTCCTGACCTGCTCAGCGCTCGTCCCGGCCTTGATCGGCGGTCCGATCGGGGCCGGGACGAGCGGCCGGAAGTGAGGTGGCGTACTCCGGTCCTGGCCCAGGGACGCGCGGCCCCTCCGTAGACTTGGGGGGTGTCCGTTGCAGATTCGGTACTCGCGCGGGTCCCGCAGCCGTACCGGGCTTTCGCGTTGCGGTACCGCGAGCTGCTCAAGTTCGGGGTCGTCGGCGCGATCACCTTCTTCATCGACACGGGCATCTTCTACGCGCTGAAGCTGACGATCCTCTCGCCGAAACCCGTGACGTCGAAGGTCATCGCGGTGCTGGTGGCGACGCTGGTGTCCTACGTGCTCAACCGCGACTGGTCGTTCCGCACGCGCGGCGGTCATCGCAGGCACCACGAGGCGACGCTGTACTTCATCATCAGCGGCATCGGAGTCGGCCTGTACTCCGCGCCGCTGTGGGTCTCCCGCTACGTGCTCCACCTGCAAACGCCCTACACGAGCAGGCTGATCGAGGAGATCGCCGACTTCACCTCCGGGCAGATCGTCGGGCTGCTGCTCGGGATGGCGTTCCGCTGGTGGGCCTTCCGCAAGTGGGTCTTCCCCACCGACCACGAAGAGGACACCCCGGAGAACGACCCGGCGCTGGCCCGCTGAGGCTCAGCGCGGGGTGGGTTCCGGCTTCCACAGCAGGCCCAGCACGTCGTCGGCGCGCGCGACCCGGAGGAACACCTCGAACATCGCCGGACGCGCCTGGCTGAGCTCCAGACGACCGCCGTCGGCCTCCACCAGCGCCCGGGCCAGCGCCAACCCGACCCCGGTCGAGCCGTGCCCGGAGAAGCCGCGCTCGAAGACGTGCGGCACCAGCTCGTCCGGCACTCCCGATCCGGCGTCGGAGACCTCGATGAGCACCGTGCCACCGCCGTGCCTGGCTGTGAGCGTGACCGGGCCTTCGCCGTGCCGCAGCGCGTTGTCCAGCAGCACCCCGATCGCTTCCCGCAGCCGCGCCGGGGTGGCGCGCGCCAGCAGCTCGTCACCGATCTTGAGCCGCAAGGTGCGGCCCTGGTTGCGCAGCGGTTCGCGCCACTCGTCGGCGACCTGGTTGAGCAGGCTGGTCACGTCGAGCGGTTCGGCGTCGCGGGCGCGCGCCGCGGTCGCCGCCGCCAGCAGGTCGTCGAGCACCGCGGAGAGCCGCTCGGCCTGCTCCAGCGCGGCGCCCGCCTCCTCGGAGACGTCGGCGTCGTCGACCGCAGCCAGCGCCTCCAACCTCAGGTGCAGCGCGGTCAGGCGGCTGCGCAGCTGGTGCGAGACGTCCCCGACGAGCTCGCGCTCCCGCTGCACCAGCTGGGACAGCGCCGCGCCGGAAGCGTCCAGCGCGTCGGCGACCCGGTCGAGCTCGGGAACCTCGTGCCGCTGCGGATCGGGCCGGAAGTCACCCGCGCCGAGCCGCGCGGCTCGCGACGCGACGTGGCGGAGCGGATCGGCGAGCCGTCGCGCCGTCACCGAGGCGACGATCATGCCGGTGCCTGCGGACAGGACCACGAGCATCAGCACCAGCCCGGCCACTTGGAGCTGCTGGGTGCGCACCGGAGCGCTGGGCGCGGCGATGGTCACCGTGCCGCTCTGCACCATCGGCACGCTCTGGACCAGCGGGTCCTCACCGGGATCGGGCCCGTAGACGTAGTCGTGCGCCTGGGTCCGCACCACCAGGCGAGCTCCCTCCGGAACCGCCAGCCGCACGGCGTTGAGGTCGATCGGGCGCTGGTTGGCGACCTGCTCGTCGAGCAGCGTCGCGATCTGCTGCGCCCGCGTCGACAGGTCGGCACCGGTGAGGTCCTGGACGAGCTTGAGCGCGCTGAAGCCCAGCGGGAGCCCCAGCACGACCGTGGTGACGGCCACCGCGAGCAAGGTGGCCTGCAAGATCCGGCGCCGCATCTAAATCCTGTTGATGGGGTTGCTGTGCTTGGCGGTGCAGGTGGCAGAACCTGAGCGGCTCCGTGGACTCCGTGCGCCGCTCCTGATGCATGCCGATGCACGGCGTCCCGGCGCACTCGCCACGAAGCCGCTCAGAACCTGCGGCGGTGAGGGCTGAGTCCCACACCTGAAACAGCGGCTTCGCCGCATTCCTCAGCTCCTAGTCCGAGTTGAAGCGGAAGCCGACGCCGCGCACGGTGGCGATGCGGGTCTCGTCCAGCCTGCCGTTGCTGTCGCTGAGCTTCCGGCGCAGCCACGAGATGTGCATGTCGAGGGTTTTGCTGCCCTTGCGGTCGGACTCCGGCCAGACCTCCTCGAGGATCTCCTCGCGGGTCACGACCTGGCCCGCGTGCTGCATCAGCACCCGCAGCAGCTCGTACTCCTTGTTCGCCAGCTGCACCTCGTGCTCGTCGACCAGGACCCGGCGTGCGGTCAGGTCCAGGCGCACCCCGGAGGCCTCCAGCGTTTCCGGCGCGCCCCGGCGCAGCAGCGCGCGGATGCGGGCCATCAGCTCGGCGAGGCGGAACGGCTTGGCCACGTAGTCGTCGGCACCGGCGTCCAGACCGACGACGAAGTCGACCTCGTCGGTGCGCGCGGTGAGCATCAGGACGGGGAGTCCGCGGCCCTGCGCGCGCAGTCTGCGGCACACCTCCAGGCCGTCCATGTCCGGCAGCCCCAGGTCGAGGACCAGCAGGTCGACGCCACCTTCGGCGGCGGTGTGCAGCGTCGACGGACCGTCGGCGATCACCTTCACCGCGTAGCCCTCGCGTTGCAGCGCCCGGGACAGCGGCACCGCGATGGCCGGATCATCTTCTGCCAGCAACACCACGCTCACGCATCCCAGACTAGAGCCTGCGCGGAAGTTCCTTCGCCCAGCGGTGCGGCTCGGCGGAACTGGAAGTGTCCGCGGATCACCGCCGCCACCGCCCTCGCCAGGTCGCCGGGGGCGACGGACTAGGGTCTGGGGACGTGACCAGCGATCTCGATCTCGCCCAGCAGCTGGCCGATGTTGCCGACTCGATCACCACGGCGCGCTTCCGCGCCCGCGATCTCGGCGTCGACCGCAAACCCGACCGCACCCCGGTGACCGACGCCGACCTGGCCGTCGAGGACGCCGTGCGCGAGGTGCTCGCGAAGCACTGTCCCGGTGACGTCGTCGCCGGTGAGGAGCGCGGCGGCACCACCGGCGACGGCCGCGCCTGGGTGCTGGACCCGATCGACGGCACCAAGAACTTCCTGCGCGGCGTGCCCGCCTGGGCCACCCTGATCGCGCTCGTCGACGGCCAGCGCCCGGTGGTCGGCATGATCAGCGCCCCGGCCCTGGGCAAGCGCTGGTGGGCCGCCGAAGGCGAAGGCGCCTGGTGCCGGACCGGTCAGGGCGCGCCCGAGCGGATCTCGGTGTCCGGGGTGCGCGACACCGCCGACGCCTACGTGTCCACGACGCACCTGGGCACCTGGGTGGAGCACCACTCGCGGGAGTCCTACCTGCGGTTGATCGACGCCTGCTGGGAGAACCGGGCGTTCGGCGACTTCTGGCACCACTGCCTGGTCGCCGAGGGCGTCATCGACATCGCCGCGGAACCGATCGTCAACCCGTGGGACGTGGCGGCGGCGCAGATCCTCGTGGAGGAGGCCGGCGGCAGGTTCACCGACCTCTCCGGAACAGCCCGCTACGACGGCGGCAACGCCCTGTCCACCAACGGGCACCTCCACGACGAAGCCCTGCGCCTGCTGGAGCGCTGAGAACTGCTGGGAAATCACCTCGCTCGGCGGTGCGAGCTGAGTCCCACAGCTGAAACAGCGGCTACCTCCGCCTTCTTCACCAGCCCTGAGCCGATGGTTCTGCTTGGCGGGTGAGGAGTCGGGCGTAGCCGACTCCTGCGGTGAGCAGGATCAGCCCTGCGCACAGGAACGCGATGACGCGCGCGAAGCCGTCGAGCGTGGCCAGGTCGAACAGCAGCAGCTTCGCCAGCGACACGGCCGTGAGCACCAGTCCGCCGATGCGCAGGTGCCGCACCTGAACCCCGCGCAGCAGCAGGGCGATCGCGAACACCACCCAGCACAGGGTGATCAGGATGTGGCCGGTCAGGAACGCCCCGCGCGACTCGCTGACCAGCAGGCACGCGGCCATCGTGGCGCTCGCGGTGCCGTAGAGCAGCGCCAGCGCGGCCGAGGCCCACAGCGGCAGCGAGGCCGGCAGGCTCGCGACCTTCCCGATCCGCACCCCGGCGGTGGGCAGCGCGACGGCCACCACTGCGATCAGCAGGCCGGCGACGAGACCGGCCACGCCGGTGCCCTCGTCGTCGGAGAACAGCAGCGCGCTGATCGGCACCTCGTTGGCCAGGGCCAGGAAGAACCCGAACACCGCGTAGCAGGCGGCGCCGAGCAGGATTCCGCCGCGCCGCAGCAGGTGTCCGGCGGCGGTCAGCAGCAGCGCCTCGCACAGCAGGCCGGTGGCCCAGCTCGACGCGTCCAGGGCGGTGATCGTCGCCTGCCCGGTCGCCACGACGGCCATCGCGCCGACGGCGGACAGGAAGCGGCCGGGCAGCCAGTCGGCGAAGGCGGGCAGGTAGCGGCCGACGGCCCAGATCGCGGCCAGCAGCAGCGCCATGCCCGCGCCGGTCGCGGTGGCCTCGGCGCGTTCCAGCAGCATCGGACCAGCGAGGAACGACGGGGTCGGTGCGGCGACGAGAAGACCGATGGCGGTGCGTTCGGCGGCGGGCAGGAACCCCGCCGTCACGGCGGCGATGACGACGCCCAGCACGGCGGCGACCAGGATCGCGGGCACCAGCACGGGGTTCGGGAAGGCCAGGCCCCAGAACGCGCCGACCAGCGCGGCGAGCCCGGTGGGGATGCCCGCGGCGAGCGCGAGCCCGCCCCAGCCGCGTCGCACCTGGACGGGGGCGGCGGCGACCTGCAGCAGCACGACGAAGCCGATCAGCAGCGCGTCGGCGCCCTGGGTGATCATCGGCGCGCAGATCGCGGAGCCGAGCACGACGCCGATCGCCAACGGCTGCGCCTGCCAGCGGTCGGCGAGGACGAGTCCGCCGATCGCGACGAGCAGCCCGGTGCCCAGACCGGCCGGGGCCGGGAGGTAGCCGTAGAGCGCGGTCGCGGCGACGACATCGAGGAACAGGGCCGCGAAACCGGTGGTGGCCAGCGCGATCGAGGCGATGCGCTGCTCGGCGGCCTTGCGATGCACCCACCCACCGGCGGCGATCAGCAGCGCGGCCAGCGCGGCTCCCCCGGAGACTCGCGCGGCCGGGCCCAGCCAGTCCTGCTGGACGGCAAGGACCAGCAGGAACACCACGCCGAGCAGGGTGACGCCGCCGCCGACCCAGGCCAGCACGCGACTGGGTTCGAGGTTCGGCCTGATCCGGCGTCGAGGCTCGGCCACGGCCTGCGTCGGGTAGGCGGGGAGCGGTCCCGCGGGCGGCTGCTGCGGAGCGGCCGGTGGCGCGGGCGCTTCCTGGGGCCGGGTGGCCGCTTCGGTCTGCAGCACGCTGCCCAGGTACGACAGGCGCTGCCCGATCGCGGCGAGCTCACCCGCGACCAACTGGAGGGTGTCCGTGTCCCCCTGGTGCGGTTGCGACATGCCGACATGCTCCAGCCAACACGCCACCCGGACATCCGTAGCACTACTCAAATACCAAGCAGCCAAGGCCAGCCAACGTCAGGCAAGCGACGAAGTCGCTTTCTCACTACCCCACCAAAGCAACCGGCACCGCCGCGGGTTCTGAGCGGCTCTCCGGGGAGGACAGCCGTAGCACCGTGTTGGACATACACAAGTCTCGGATCCCGGAGCCAGAGAGCCGCTCAGGTTCCGCTACCCGCACCGCAAAGCAACAAGACCACTGAGTAGTTGCAGTAAAGCCGCTCAAGTCCCGCCAACCGCCACCCACCCGGCAATAAGGACCACGGAGCATTCACCGAACAACAGGAGTCCCCTGCGGCGGAGTGTTGGTGACGTCGACCGGCCCGACTACACCGCGCAGGGCCTGAGTCCAGGTGAGCCGCCCGAACAGGTAGAAGCAGGCGACCTGCTCGTTGCTGAAGCTGGCCCAGTCGTAGCGATTTCCCTGCTCGCGCCAGAAGACCTCCCAGCCGGGTCCGTTCTCGGACTCCGTGCGCAGCAGGCACCAGGCGTCGTCGGCTTCGGCTCCGATGGAGACCAGTTCTTCCGGAACTCCCATCGCGATCAGCCAGCCGAGTACTGATTCGCTGTTCATCGCGGGCTCTCCTGTTGCCGATCGTGCTGGTCCGGGGGCGGTTCGCCGTCTGTGGTGCCGGTGAGCACCAAGCGCAGCGTGGAGGCTTCCGACAGCTCCCGGGACTTGGTCAGTTCCACCAGGTATCCGAGTCCGACGAGGTCGGCGGCCGGGTAGGTGGTGCGGTAGCGGACTCCGCGGCCGGGCTGCTCGAACCACGGGGCGGCCACCGACCGCCAGACGGGGAGCGGCCGCAGCAGCCGGTAGCGCCGGTAGTCCCGCTCGGCGTGGGCCGGAGGCAGTGAGCGGTGCGCGAAAGGTGTTGCGGCAGCGCAGAAGAGCCGCCCGTCGCCGGTGCCGAACAGGTCGATGACCGCGTCCGGTTCCAGCACGACGGCCTCACCGGGTTCGAACCCGCCTTCCGGGAACTCGTCGGCTTGCGGCCAGCGGTGCCGGGTGTGCTCGCCGTCGCGGATCTCGTAGCGGCGTTCCCAGTCGAGTTCGCTGAGCTCGCCGAGCGGTTCGTGGGAGGCGAGCAGCACTTCCGGGGGTGTGGCGGGTTCGGGGGGTTCGGCGCGGTTGCGGCGGGCTTCTTCGTAGAGCGCCGTGTTCTGGGCGCGGCGCAGCGCGTCGGTGTCGTCGACCAGGTCGGAGCGGGGGTGGTCCTGCGGCGGGAAGTTCAGCCCTTCGCGGTTCTCGGGCGCGTCGTGCACCGGCAGCTGGCGGCTGGCCTGGTCGGCGGCGACCGGCATGTAGCCGATCGGGAACTGGTGCAGCACGAAGGCGACCACGTCGGCGTTGCGGGGACCGTGGCGCAGCGGTCGTTGCTGCGGTTCCGGGGCGGCCGGGGACTGCGGCGGCTGGGCTTGCGGCGGCAGCGGGCGCAGTGCTCCGCGCTGCACCTGCTGGTGGGAGGCGGGCTGGTTCTGGACGTGCTGGGGCTGGCCGCCCGGCGGCTGAGGTGCGGGTCCGGCCTGCCCGAAGGCCATCGGCGCCCGGTTGACCGGGGGTGGTTGCGGTGGGCGCACGGCGGCCACGCCCTGCTGAGG